>CAYYOX010000191.1:0-9945 GCA_964473065.1 uncultured Planctomycetaceae bacterium
AACAAAGCAACCACCCTTGGCGCCTGCCAGGGGTGGTTTTTTGTTGGCCTCACGGTCCGCGACAAATCATGGCCAATCGGAGACACAACCAAAGCCAGCGGGCATGCAAACCCGCGGCGAGCCATTCGCTCCAGTCCGACCACTGCTGGGGAGATTCCCACCGACATTTCGAATTTGCCATCCTTGGCTCCTCCATTGTGCGGGTTTTTTGACAACCGCAGCATGATGGAAGAGCCTTTTTTCGTGAATATCAATTTCAGACGTTTTCTCAGAAAGTGCAGGCCTAATGAACATGCCGGAATACTAGGGATCAATCAGCCTCGATCAAGCCGAAAGGTCTTCACCACATCGCGATTCAACTTCGATAACGCCAAGAACCGCCCCCTCGGCGTGAACGCAGGTAAACTACACCCGCTCAGCGACCCCGTTTTGACCCAAAGTATTTCCGGAAAAATGAATTTCCGGGCTGAGCTGGCGAAGTTGGGCTAACCTCTAGCCACTGCGTGCTAACGGCGGGGCTTTGGCCTCGATCGAGAGGATCTCGATGACCAGGTCTTCCGGTTCGTTTGCCTTCTTGTCCTTGTCGGACGTTGCGCCGCGGGATTTATTGGCGCGGCTAATCAGCACGTCGATCGAGCGCTTTCGGTCCGTGTCTGCAACCGTGCGGAAGCTTTCCAGGCATTCGGCGCCACCGATCTCACGGGGCGCGCCGGCCTTCAACCGCCGCTTGTAATGACCTACTCTCGCCCTGCGGGAGGCTTCCTCCTCGATTCGGATGTAATGAATCTCCAAGAACCCTAGCTCGACGCCGGCCAGCTTCGCTTGCACGTGCTCGGGCCACTTCGCGTGATACTCGGCCGTGATCTTCGCCCCGGCGTGCAAGGCAAACGACAGGCCCGACGTCGATTCATCCTCGCCTTCCGTCGGCTTGTCCGGTCGCGATTCTTCTTCGGCCGCTTCATGGAACCGCTCGCACCATGCCTGGACCGACTTATCGGCAAACTCTTGCCAGGCCTTCTTGGTCCCCAGGAACTTCTCTTTGGCGTCCTTCCGCGTGACGCGCGACATCGTCTGTGCCCGCGGCAAGGTCTTGAACATGAGTACCAGGCCCGGGTCGGTTACCGCACTGGAGAGCCCGGCCGATTGCACTTGTTTCGGGCCCTCGTCCCAATTCTTTCGCAAGACCTCGTACAAGGCCGTCCGAACGTCGTCTACCGGCATGCTTGCTGCCAGAAGCACCAACGACTTCTCCTCCTCGAACGATTCGAGTTCACTCAAACGCGACTGGACCAGGGCCACGCACTCGGGTCCCCAAAGCAGGCGCGCCATCCGGTAAGGAAGATCGGGATCCGGCTTTTCTTCCTCGGCATTCGGGCCGGTTCGGCCCGGGCGCGGCCGATTCCTTGCTGGCGAGCGACGCGGCGGCGAACGTCGCGTGGGCGGACGCCGATAGGCGGACGAAGTCGAGCGGCCGGAGGCCTCTTCGCTGATGCCCAACAACCCAGCCAGCACGCGTGACCCGTGGTCTGCGAAGTACTGCTCGAACTGCTGCTTCGTCTCCTCAGCCGTCTTGCTACCGCGATAAAGGACCAATTGGGCCCCTAAGTTCTCGGGCCTTGGTGCCTGTCGTCTGTGTATCGTAGAGGTCGTCAAGAACGGCCGGGCGAAAGTGACAACTTCATGTACGCTCGATGTGCAATACGGCATGGTCGTGCTTACAGATTCCGACAAGATCCGTCGCCTCCGTAAGAACATTGCCGAAATGCTGGTGGCCGAAGCTCCCGATTCGAAGGCCATGCAGTGCATGGCGGTTCGCTGTGGTGTGAAGGAGGTGAGATACCCGTTGCGAAATAAGAGCTGTGTCCTTTGCGGCCGCTGTGTCCGTGTTTGTGGCGAGATGTGGCAAGCGAAGGCGATCGGGTTTGTTGGCCGAGGCAAGGAGCGTCACGTTGACTTCCCCTTCGGCACCAAGCCCGCCTTCTGCAAGATGTGCCTCAGTTGCGTCGATGAGTGCCCCATGACAATCACGCCCTGCGACGGCCCGATGAAACCTGGGAAAGAGTACTTCTGTGGAAAGTGCGAATCACAGCTTTCGATGAACGAAGACTTCTCCGATACGTGCGTGCAATGCAATCTCGGGAAGGGTTTCGGTTGCACACGGGCTGCCGTGTAGCGGACAGAATCTCGTGCAAGCCTCGCGACGTTGAGTCTGGGCGGTCATCCTGAGTGCTTTGCAAGAACCATCGGCGTCGAACTACCGCTCGATCAACGGCACGAACGCGCGTTGTTTGTGGCCCGTGTAGAGTTGGCGGGGACGATGGATCGACATTTTGGGCGAGAGGTGCATTTCCTGCCATTGGGCGATCCAGCCGGGCAGACGTCCCAAGGCGAATAGTACCGTGAACATGTTCTTCGGAATGCCCATGATGCGGTAGATGATCCCGGAGTAGAAGTCGACGTTAGGGTAGAGCTTCCTTTCGATGAAGTACGGGTCGTTGAGTGCCACCTCTTCCAATTCCTGGGCCAATTGAAAGAGAGGATCGTTGGTCCCGTGCTTCTCAAGCAGTCGGTGACAGACGCCCTTGATGACCTTGGCCCGTGGATCGTAGTTCTTGTAGACGCGATGGCCGAATCCCATCAGCCGGAATTCGTCGTTGCGATCCTTGGCCCGATCGATGTACTTCCCCAGGTTGGAGTTGTCGGCCAAGATCACCTCCAGCATGTCGATGCATGCTTCGTTAGCCCCGCCGTGCAAAGCGCCCCAAAGAGCACACATGCCGGCTGAGATGCTGGAGAAGAGATTCACATTGCTGGAGCCGACCATGCGGACCGCCGATGTGCTACAATTCTGCCCATGGTCGGCGTGCAGGACCAACAGCAGATTCAACGCGCTGACAAAGTCAGGATCCATCCCGTACCGTTCGCTGGGAACGGCGAACATCATTTGCAGGAAGTTCTGGCAAACGGTCAGGTGGTTCTCAGGATAAACGAACGGCTGGCCGATCGACTGCTTGTAGCTGAACGCCGCGATGGTGGGCACCTTGCCCAGGGTCCGATAGATGGCCAGTTGGGATTGTTCCGGGTCGCGAGGGTCGAGCGAGTCCTTGCAGTAGATCGCCAACGCGCCGGTCACCGAACTGAGGATGGCCATGGGGTGGGCATCGGGGGGGAATCCGTCAAAAAGCTTCTTCATCCCCTCATGTAGCAGTGTGTGGTGACGGACGTTTTGGCGGAACTCCTCCAACTGTTCTCTGTTGGGCAACTCGCCGTAGATCAGTAGGTAGGCAACTTCTTTGTAGTCGCATCGCGCGGCGAGTTCTTCAACCGGATAGCCCCGGTAGCGTAGAATGCCTCGCTCTCCGTCGATGTAGGTGATTTGGCTGGTCGTCGAACCGGTGTTGGCATATCCCTCGTCCAAGGTAATATGGCCGGTTTCTGACCGCAACCGAGAAATGTCGATCGCTCGCCCCCCCTCGGTGCCCACACAAATCGGTAATTCATATGTCTGGCCGTTTACGCGTAGTTCGGCCTTGTCGCTGTCGGTGTTCATAGTAGATGGATCCAATTTCGATTCTATGGGATTCCAAGGTATTCGGGTACCGATTACCTTACCGTTGGGGCCCCGTTCTTGCAAGAGAAGACCTTTGCATGAGATCGACTCCCTCTTGCCTTGCTGTTCACGCTCCGAAGTATACGATGCCATGCACGACAAACCACAAGACGGTGGCAGCAACGCCGAGAAGTGCAGCATACCGTCGCCAGTGGGCCATTGAAGCAGGGTCACCCTCTGCCGTAAGTCCTTTGAGATACCGGATATCCACATATCGAACCACAAGCAGACATCCAACACTTGCCCAATAGAACGCATCCGCTATGCTGAGCACACTGGAGCGATGCTGGATAATACCATAGGCGCAAAACAACAAGATCACATTTCCGATCGTCATCCAGAAAAAACGCAACAAGCAGCCTGCTGGAAGATCATACTTCTGGTCCTCGTACTTCTCGTTTTCCATGACGCTCTCCTGAAACGCTCCGCAACGGTGGTCGTCTCGCGCTGGTCGGCAGGCAACCGGTCGCTTGCTACCCGCCTGCAACGTTCCCCGGACATAACCGATCCCTCTAGTCGAGTTCGAGCCTGGAAGCACATTTCACGCAGACAACGGTATAGGGAATGGCGTCAAGCCGGGCCTTGGGGATCTTTCCTTCGCACTTTTCACACATTCCATAAATGCCGTCTTCCATGCGCTGTAATGCCTCTTCGATCTGGTCGAGCGTCTGGTCCTCTGTGCCCGGGCTACGAACAGTTCAAACGCCTTGGCGACAGCCCTGAATTCTTCGCGATCTTGCACTCGGCAGGGGAGATGGACGAGAGGATGGTCAGTGTGGATTCGGACAACAAGCGGATCTACATCGACCATACAACCGACACGGTCTACAGTGTCAACACTCAGTATGCGGGCAACACTGTGGGACTGAAGAAGCTGGCCCTGAGACTGACAATCCGCAAAGCCGACCGTGAAGGCTGGCTGTGCGAGCACATGTTTCTGGCGGGGGTCAAGGGGCCAAACGGCCGAAAGACCTATCTCGCCGGCGCCTTCCCCAGCGCCTGCGGAAAGACCTCCACGGCGATGCTTCCCGGGGAGACCATCCTGGGCGACGACATCGCCTACTTCCGTGCCATCGACGGCGAGTGTCGTGCGGCCAACGCCGAGTCGGGGATCTTCGGCATCATCCAGAATGTCAACCCCGAGGACGACCCGGCCATCTGGGAAGTGCTGGGGTTTCCTGGCGAGGTGATCTTTTCCAACGTGCTCGTTAAGGACGGCAAGCCCTACTGGTTGGGCATGGGATGCGAACTTCCCACCTCCGGCACGAATTTCTCCGGCCCGTGGCAGAAGGGGAAAACAGACGACAGTGGCAATGAGATTCCGCCGGCACATAAGAACGCCCGTTATGCCGTCGCCTTGCAGGCACTGGCGAACTGCGATCCCGAGTTGGAGAACCCCGAGGGCGTGGTGCTCGACGGCATCATGTATGGTGGACGGGACGCGAAATCATACGTTCCGGTCCAGCAGAGCTTCGATTGGGAGCACGGCATCATCGCCTACGGTGCGTCGCTGGAGACGGAGACCACTTTCGCCACCATCGGCAAGGAGGGTGTGCCGGAAATTAACCTGATGAGCATCCAGGATTTTGTAGCGATTTCGCTTGGCAAGTACGTTCAGAACAACTTGGACTTCGCGAAGAAGTTGAAGTACCCGCCGTTGGTCTTCGGTGTCAATTACTTCCTCCGCGACAAGGAAGGCAGTTTTGTGAATGCGGTGCGCGACAAGCACGTCTGGGTAAAGTGGATGGAACTCCGCGTCCACGGCGACGTCGAGGCCATTCAAGGACCAACCGGGCTGCTGCCGAAATACGCCGACCTTAAGCAACTCTTCAAGGAAGTACTCGATAAAGACTACACCCAAGATGAGTACGTCCAGCAATTCACCATCCGCATCCCGGAGAACCTCGCCAAGCTGGATCGCATCGAGCGGATCTACAGCCAGGACGTTTCCGATACGCCGGAAATCGTCTTGGAGATGCTCGCCGCCCAGCGCAAGCGCCTCGAGGAGCTGCAAGCGGCCAAGGGCGATTACGTCTCGCCGCTGGAAATCTAAGCAGCGACGGGGCGCCGCTGGTACGATCACGCCATGAGCGCTGCGGAGCGATGGTTGAAATGGCTGCTCCGGATCAACGGCGTGCTGGCCGTGATGGCCGTCCCCGCCGTGGTCATGCCCCACTCCTGGCTCGTCTGGTGCGTAGCGAGGGTGGACCCCGACCTGCCCGTTACGGCCCTTGTGTCCTACTTGGCCAGGCTGCTGTCGGCCTATTACGTGCTGCTTGGCGTGCTGCTGCTGCTTTTTGCCGCGGACGTTCGCCACTACGCCAGGGCGATTCGTCTGGTGGCGATCTGGTGCTGCGCTGCGTGCGTTGGGCTGCTGGCGGCGGCCCTGCCGTTCCTGTCGTACCTGGCCGGGCAATGGTTCTTCTGGTGTGTCGCCGCCGACGGCCTTTACGGCCTGGCGCTCGCCGTAACCATTTTGCTGCTGCAACGCCGGATCGCCAGACGGGATGCCCTCTATTGCAGAAGCAACAGGGAGGCAGAAGCCTGTCGTTAGGGTTGGCGGTAGATCTTGCTCCTTCAAATCCGCCGAAGTTGACCCAACGCTGTCGCTAACGCTTTCAGATAGGGTCCTTAAGAATTCTCGATATACCCGATCTTTTTAGTTGACATATCGCTGCGCTGAGATATAATGCCCGTTTCCCAGGGGAACTTTACAGTGAGGCTCATCGCTACGCAGTGCTCAAGTGTTCGGCGCACGCATTTGTATTGGCCTTTCGAAGGATAGGCAATTGCCGGCGCCCAACCGATGAGTAGGAAATGCGAAGGCGATTGAGATCAATTCAGAGTAGTTCGCAGCTACGGTGGATAGCTCGCGGTTTAGCTTTCTGGGCAGGAAGCTTGCCATGTCAACTTGAGCGGGTTCGCCTCCGACGTTCATCGGCTCAGCATGATTCATCAGGGCCAGATGCCAGGCCCGCCTTGCAGGAGACGAGGCGACAGCTCAGCCTGGCTGGGGGTCACGCAAGGCTCCAATGTGAGGTCGAAGGAGGGGGCTTTTTCTACGGCGATGCCTTCTTGCTCGGCAGCTTCGCTCGAGCAGAACGAGATGAAAAAGGCTTTGCGCCGTGCGTTTACGCTCCGGGAGCGTATCTGAGTTTCTGGCCCTTAGGTTCAGAAACGCGCTTCCCTGGGCACTGCATAGAGCCTGGGATTGCACCCATTTTTTCGTGCCGTTCCTCAACACCTCTTCGAAAGGAGGCCTGACTGTGGCCACTGAACCTATCCCCACGGGGTTGGGCGACGAGCTGGTCGGGGAAGCCCCGTGTATACAACAGCTCCGTGAACAAATTGCCGCGGTGGCGGCCCATGATGTCAACCTGCTGCTTCAGGGGGAATCGGGAACCGGTAAGGAGCTTGTCTCCCGCATGGTCCACAAACTGAGCAGTCGCCACGCGGCGCCGTTCTTTGGCATCAATTGCGCAGCCATTCATGAAGCGCTTCTTGAAAGCGAGTTGTTCGGACACGAAGCCGGTGCGTTTACCGGGGCACGCCGCTCCACGCCGGGGTTCTTGCGCGCTGCCGATGGTGGAACGATTCTGCTGGACGAAATCGGCGATATGAGCGATTCGCTCCAGAGCAAGTTGCTTCGTGCCTTGGAAGAACGTGCCGTCCTGCCGGTTGGCGGGACACAACTCATCCCAGTCAATATTCGCGTAATTGCCGCTACGCATCGGGACCTTGCCAAGGCGCTCGATGACGGATCCTTCCGCCAAGATCTTTACTATCGACTGAACGTCGTGAGCCTGCGCCTCCCTCCATTGCGGGATCGCACAAGCGACATCCCCCTCCTTGGTGAGTACATGCTACGGAAGATGGCCACAATGCTTCGGTTACCGGTCAAGAGGCTCTCGCCTGCAGCCTTGGACGCGATGATGCACTACCGCTGGCCCGGCAATGTTCGGGAGTTGGGCAATGTCATCCAGCGGGCGTATGTGCTTGGCCGTGGGCCGGCCATCGAGGTCTCAGACCTACCTGGGGAACTGCTCGACGATACACCGTGCGAGCCCAACGGGACATTCCCGACGCTTCAGGAGATCGTTCGCAGTCACGTCGTAAAGGCATTGGAAAACTCAAACGGAGCGCGTACTCAAGCCGCAGACATGCTCGGAATCAACCGCACGAGCCTTTGGCGAATGCTGCGCCGCTATCAGATGACCGGTTAGGCACACCAACCTCAAGTCATTGTAAGTGAAGTCGCCGGGCATGCGGGTAGGCGGGTGTTCAGCTTGAGCCGCTCCGGCCAGCCTCCCTGCTCTCCACCAATCGACCCCGCTGGAAGCCATACGGAGATGTGACCCGTATCAGATGTCGACGTCGCCGCGCTGCGTCTGCCTGCGGATTTCGACCAGGCGTTGCCAAACGAAACAGGCCGTTGCCAGACGCATCCAGATTCGCATCGTCAATCCCACATCTGCTTGCCCGATTTATCCCAGGAGTCCTCGTTGCCGATCGCACCACGCTGCCAACATCGGCCACGGAGGAGACGTAAGGTCTCCAATTTGTAACCTCCTCACAATCAAGGCGCTACAACAAATACGTTCGCTGCCATCTTAACGGCATGACAGTTGCAACTGTCTATGGCGAGCCAGTCAAGTTTGGCAGCCCGGCCAGCGGACGCCGCGGCCGAGCAAGACCAGAGAAAAGGAGGTCGACATGCGTATGACCATCGAAGAGATGACCGGTGAACAATTGCTGCTCATGAGCGTTCTGCACGGGCGGCAGATTTCTGCAAGGATTGAGCGGCAACTCGACCGCAGGGCTGCGTTTGGTCCGATGCGGCGGCGCTGCACACGCCGGCCGTTGCAAGGATCACGTCTCGCCGGATGGTCAGACGGACTCCTCGTCGCCTGAAACCGCAGTTGCCAGCCGTTTTGGTAAGGCAGCCGCCAGTAAGAATCGGAGTCAAGCCGGAGGCAACTTCGCCCGTCTTGATGCCGAAAGCTTCACGCGGCTGCAGAAACAACGCTGAGGTGATGACTCGATGCAGAATATAGGAACCATCCTTGTTGTTGAGGCCCGGCCGGAGGACGCCCGGACGTTGAACCGGTGCCTGATGGCACTGGAAGTGAAGTTTCGCTCGGCTATATCGGCCGAGCAAGCCATTCAGTTGCTGCAAAGGATGGTCTTTCAAGACGCGATCGTCGCGGCGGAACTGAACCTTCGTGAACAGCCAATGATCGCGTACGTGTCCTGCCTGCCCGCAACAAGGCTTCTTCTGGCGACTGGGCCGCCCGATGACTGGGAAATGGAAAAACGTGCCCGGTTCGCCGGGGCGGATTTCTATCTATCCCGCCCGGTTACAACCGAAGCGTTGGCCATGGCGTTCCAGATGTCCCGTCGCGGGGCCGGCTTGATCGGACCATCGTGCTTGGGGCCCCCCACCGCTTCTGCCGCGATAAAAGAAACAAGCTGCATCGGAGAACAGGCAGGAGCATCAGGGGCCAGAAAGTCGGTGATGCTCACAAAGACGGAACCGGCGGCCGGCCGCAAGAGGCTGCCGACGGCGGAGGAGGAAGGCGGAGTTCAGATATGCTGATCGAGGTGAAGCAAAGACCGAACAAGGGAACAGTTAGGTTCTCATCGACACCGGCTGCGTGGGCCAGTGAGATGATGCAGAACCCAAAAGAACAAGGAGCAGAAAGATGAAGGCGACCAAGACAATCCTGATGATTGCAACAATCATAATTGTGGCAGGACCTGCTTTGGCAGATTGGCTACCGGGCGACGGGGACAAGATGCACTTTCCCCAACTGCCGGATCCCAACGGCTGGGACGTCAATGGAACCAATCCGATAACTCTGGCCGACGACTGGGTATGCTCGGAAACTGGGTCGGTGACCGACGTCCACCTCTGGGGGTCCTGGCAAAGGGACAACCCGGGCGACATCGCCAGCATCCATGTGAGCGTCCATGATAACATCCCACCAGATGCCGCGATACCGTACAGCAGGCCCGCGGACCCGCCGGTGTGGGAGCGGGATTTCCTGCCCAGCGAGTTTAGCATTCAGCCGTATGGCACGGGGCAGCAGGGTTGGATGGAACCCGGCTCAGGCACGGATACCCAAAACGACCATACTACATTCCACCAGATTAACATCATGGGAATCGACGACCCGTTCCAGCAGAAATTTGGCACGGTTTACTGGCTGGACATCTCTGTGACACTTACTGCTACTAGTGATGCAAACAGCCAGTGGGGTTGGAAGACGGCCGACCTGTACAGTTACCCGCCCCCGGCCACGGGACAGCACTTTATGGACGACGCTGTCTATAAG
>CAYYOX010000191.1:9955-10955 GCA_964473065.1 uncultured Planctomycetaceae bacterium
GTCTATAAGCTTACCGACACCAGCAATTGGCAGCCGCTGACCTATCCGGGGACCACCGATTCGCTCGACCTGGCCTTCGTCATCACGCCGGAGCCGGCTACACTGGCGATGCTGGGCCTAGGTGGCGTCCTGACGCTACTTCGTCGCAGGCGGAGGTAAGCAGGGAGTCGAGTGGCCGAGAACAAGCAACTACGGGCGGGCCTACGGGCTCGCCCGTTTTGTTAGCGCCCGACGGTATCTCATCGGCTGCGGAAACAGCTCACGGCGGACACGTTCGCTTAGCGTTCCGGCCGGGCGCCGCTGGCACGATCACGCCGTGATCGCTGCGGGTGCCGGGTTGCTGGCCGCGGTGCCTCGACGAAGTCGCACGCGAGGTAGGCACTCCCGGCCTTCCGCCCGGCCGCACACAATAGCCCGAAAGCCGATAGGCAGACAGTCCCATCCACGCGCGCGCCGGAATCGAAGGGAGCATGCTTATCGCACGAAGACAAAGGTTCCTGACCCCTTCTTCCTTCGCAGTTGCCTCAAGGGGTTGGCCTGGTGGTGGGCGCTGCGTGCGACAGAAGCCTCACATCGTCGATCTGGAACTTGAACTTCCCCGGTTCTGGCGAGCGGGCGAACAACACTGCCGTGATGTCGCTTCCGTCGGTGCCCCCGAAGTCCCTAATTGCAAGAATGAACTGCTTCCACTTTGATCCGGCAACAAAGGTCGGCGCGGGCCTGGTTACGGTGGCCGACTCGCCTACCTGCGGCGGGCAGATGATGGTCTTGGGGGCCATAACCCGCACCTCAGCGTCGTCGGCCAGTTGCGCCGCCCGCCTGCGTGCCCGTTCCGACAGGTCGCCCTCGGCGTTGGTCTGCAATCGCCAGGCGATCTTGCGGATGAGGTAGGCCCGGTGGCGGGTCCGACAAGGCTGGCCGTGCAGGTCGGCGTAGCGCTCGGCCAATTCGCCCGTGGACATCCGGTCCAGGGCGGTGAACTCGTATGCGAGGTCGAGCC
>CAYYOX010000192.1:0-10947 GCA_964473065.1 uncultured Planctomycetaceae bacterium
ATAGGTGACGGTCGCCAGTTTCAGGGCGGCCAGACCGTTCAGCGTGTCGGGGGTTCCGGAGTATTCCTGGGCGATCTTCTTCATCGACGGTTGTCTGTCGAGGTCGCAAACGGCCACTTCATAGACGGGTGTCATGAACTCGATGTCGATCTCGGCGGCCGTGACGAATCGTTTGGCTCGCGGCGGAATCCTGACCAACCCCGCACGGTAGGCCTGCTCCATATTCTCGGCAAATCCTTCCTTGATCGCCATCGGGCTCTGCTTGATCTTTTCCACGTTGAAGATAGCCACCGCATTGGTCGCGTAGGGGAGCCGCCCGACCAGATCACGAAACTGATCTTCCGCCCGGCCGCTGGAAGCCGAAAGCAAGACCACCGCCACGAGGGGAACGACTCGCCGAATGAAACGCATGACTTCATCATCTTGACGCGTTTTCGTATTTCTTACACGGTACATGACTCGATTCTCCGGTTTGTATAAATCTTTCGTTGCGGCACTTGCAGATTCGACGGCAATGCCAACCATCCAGTATAGCTGGAAAGAATCCCCCCGACAAGCAAACCGCCGCGGCCGGCAGGAGATCTGCAAAGTCTGGAAATCGCCAAAAAGGGGTGGCTGGGCAAAGCGCAACGGCGCCGCAGAGCCCATATCCTGGGGCTTCGCTGCGCTCAGCCGCCAGCCACCCTCCTACCAATATCTACTCATACCCGTGACAGAATAATACAGGTGCCACCACGCCCCCCTGCATGCGCAGGCGAGCCCGACAAAGCGTCCTGGACCAACGTGTGCCGGTCTCTGGCCAGTCTACTTGACATCTCTCCACACTTCCCACGAAAATAGGCGGGTGAGTGGCAATCTGTCAATAATAGTTGGGGGGCGATCCACACCGACTGCCGACAAGATGCTCTTTCCGCCGGACATTCCCACGAAGCGGTTCTGTTCGGTGGCACTTACGCTCGGTCAGGTCCGCATCTTATATCTTCCACACCGAACTCAGGAGATGCAATCGTGAAAACAACAAGCCCTTGGCGATCCTTGCTGGTAGTAACGGCGACTTTGGAAGTCGCTCTGGCATCGCTGCCGGCCTTTGCCCAGAACCGGGCCGGCGCCGCAAGACGTGGCCCAGCCACTTCGACTTGAAAGCGACCGAACATCCTGGTCATCTGGGGTGACGACATCGGCATGGACAACATCAGCGCGTATCATCGCGGTCTGATGGGTGGCCGCACGCCCAACATTGACCGCCTTGCCCAGGAAGGGGTGATCTTTACCGACCACTACGCTCAGCAATCATGCACGGCGGGGCGCGCTTCGTTCATTACGGGGCAACATCCATTCCGCACGGGCTTGCTTACGATCGGTATGCCAGGGGCTAGGCAGGGTATCGAGGCGAAGAACCCAACGATCGCCGAACTGCTCAAGCCGATGGGCTATGCGACCGCTCAGATCGGGAAGAACCACCTTGGCGACCGCAATGAGTATCTGCCCACGGTACACGGCTTCGATTACTTCTACGGCAATCTGTACCACCTCAACGCCGAGGAAGAGCCGGAAGATTCGGACTACCCGAAGGACCCCAAGTTTCACCAAATGTTTGGGCCGCGCGGCGTTCTGGAATGTTATGCCACCAATCGCGACGACCCAACGGAACATCCTCGTTGGGGTCGTGTGGGCAAGCAAACCGTCAAAGATACCGGTCCCATGACTCGTAAGCGCATGGAGACGGTCGAAGAAGATCTCTTGGAGCGAGCCCTCGGATTCATCGAGAAATCCCACAAGGAGGGCAAGCCGTTCTTTCTGTGGCACAACTCGACCCGTAACCACGTTTGGATCCGCCTGAGCGACAAGTGGAAGAACAAATCGGGCTACGGCATCTATGCCGACGGCATGATGGAACTCGATTACGTGGTCGGAAAATTGCTCGACAAGCTGGATGAATTGGGTATCGGCGACGATACGATTGTCGTCTTCTCGACGGACAACGGCGCCGAGATATTTTCGTGGCCGGAAGGCGGCAACATGCCGTTCAAGGGCGAGAAGGGTACAACGTGGGAAGGCGGATTCCGCGTTCCCTGTCTGGCACGCTGGCCCGGCAAGTTCCCGAAAGGTCGCGTGATCAACGACATCATGTCGCACGAGGATTGGTTGCCAACATTATTGGCCGCTGCCGGAGACCCCAACGTCAAGAAAAAGCTTCTAACGGGTCACAAGGCGGGCGACAAGACGTTCAAGGCCCACATCGACGGTTACAACCAGATGGATCTGCTCACCGGCAAGGGGCCCGGCAGACGCAATGAGATCATGTATTTCGATGCCGGCAGCAACCTGAACGCGGTCCGCTACAAGGACTGGAAACTGCACTTCACCTTGATGGAAGGCCCCATCAACGAGGCCTATCGCAAGACGCCGAGTTGGCCGAAGGTCATCAATCTTCGCCAGGATCCGTACGAGCGGTTTCCCTTCGAATCGCAAATGTATTTGCGTTGGATGGCCGACAAGATGTGGACCTTCGTCCCGGCACAGGCATTGGTCGGCAGATTCCTGGAATCGTTCAAGGAATTTCCGCCAACACGCGGTTCCAGCCTGAGTGTTGACAAAACTCTCAAGCAGATGCAGTCGCAAGGAGCGCGGCAGTAAGTAGTTGGCGCAGTAAGCGCGGAATTAGCGGCTTGGGGCGATTCCCGACATCGCTGGCTACTGAGGCAGCCGGGTCGCGTAGCCGTGTTTCTTGAATACGGCTGATCCTTCGTCCGAAGTGAGGAATTTCACGAACCGGGCAGCCTGCTCGGGATGCTTCGTGCTGTCGAGCACACCCACGGCGACGGTCGAAATCACGTTCTGCTCGGGTGGAATCGCGACGGTTTCCGCCTCCTCTGCAAAGAAGGCGGCCACGCCGTCCCAGACTATGGCCGCGTCGAGCGAGCCGAGCTTGATGTGGTTACCCAGTTCGTTGACCGTCACCGACCGGAAGGTCACGTTGACGTCCTCCTCGGAAATCTGGTTCTTGGCCAGGATCTTCGACGTCTTGCGGCCGATCGCGCAAGCCTTCGGGTCGCCCAGGCCTACTTTGACGTCGGCCCGGGTAAGATCGGTCAATGACCGGATATTCTTGGGGTTACCCTTTTGGACGAGGATGACTGGCACTTGGTAGCAGACGGTTGTTTGCGAATCGATCAGGTCCTCCTTGGCGGCGAGGTCGACGTAATGCACGTCGCCCGGCATGTAGAGATCACCCTGTCCGGTCAGTTTGATCCGGCTGAGCAGGACTTCGCTGCCCGCATAGTCGCACTCGAAGGTCACGCCCTCTCGCTCGGCAAACATTTCGACCAGTTCGGCGACCGGAGGGCGCATTCCGGCCCCACAATAAAGTCGCGGCGGCTGGGGCCCGCAACCGAGACAGAGCGAAAGCAGCAGCAAGCCGACCGAGATAGGGATGCTGGAAGTAAACCGGAAAAGACCGAACATCTTGACAATCCTGTTGGGGACTACTTAACGTAACCGAACTCGGCGAACACTTCTTTGCCGTGTTGTTCGATGAAATCGAGAAACTTTTGTACTTCCGGTTGTTTCTTCGAGTAGGAGAGGCCCATCACGGCTACGCGGATCGCTTCGTCGTATTCGTAGGGCCCGGGCACCACGTCGACCACGTCCTCGAACGTATGGGCCACGCCGTTCCACATGATCCCGGCGTCGCGGGCGCCGAGCTGCAATTGGTTGCCGACCTCCGAGTGGTGCTTGACCATGTCGTTGCCCACGTTTTTCAAGACGGCCTCCTTGATCCCCTTTTTTTCAAGCATCGCAGCGACCATTTCGCCACAGGTCGAGAAGTCGGGGTTAGGCAGCACCACGCGGAGTCCTTCCCGGGCAAGGTCCTCGATGCGTTCGATCTTCTCGGGATTCCCCTTACGAACCACCAATGCCGGGGCCAGAAACCCGACCTCGACCTCGCGGAGCATGGCGTCGGCGTCGCGCGTGTATTGCATGTAGGGCGTATGGCTGACGTAGACATCGCCGACCAGTTTCGCCTTCACGTTGGGCAGATGGTCTTCCGACCCGCCAAACGAGAGCGAGACGCCGATGCCCGTCTCTTGCTGAAACTGCTCGACAAGCTTCTCCATCGGCGGGCGGAACGAACTGCCGCAGAGGATCAGCATCTCGTCGTTGTCCGAACGACACCCGCCGATTGACGCCAGGGCCGAAAAGACCAACATGAAAATAAACAGGAAAGATCGCATGGCACTTCTCCCGAAGAAAACAGAGTTTACTTTTCAAGGATACCGGGCGAGCGAACGGCTGAAAACAGCCCCTCCGAGGGGTGCGGTTGTTCGCCCTGCAATTGCCCGGCGTCGCGCACGGGGGTAGGCTTGAGAGATTCATCCCACAGAAGTGCCGGCCATGGACCACGAAACTCTCGATCAAAAGAACCTGCTGGCGATCAATCTCAGCCTGACGGCCAACATCCTGCTGGCCGTGCTGAAGACGGTCGTGGGGATCGTCGGGCACTCCCAGGCCTTGTTGGCCGACGGGATCAATTCGACGTCCGATGCGGTCTATCTGGTGATCGTGCGGATCTTCATGCGTTTGGCCGGCCAGCCACCCGACCGCGAGCACCCCTACGGACATCGCCAACTGGAGAGCATTGCCGCGGTGGTCGTCGGCGCGTTCGTGATGACCACGGCGGTTGTGATCTTTTGGAATGCCATCAACGACGCCTACCGTCTGGCTACCGGCGCGAAAGAATCCGAAGCGGCCATGACGATCACGCTTTGGGTGGCCCTGCTGACGGTCGTCGTGAAGATCGTTTTGGCCGTGGTAACCGATCGTATCGGACGTCAGACTGGCAGCATCGCCGTATTGGCCGTGGCGAGGGACCACCGTAACGACATGTTCTCGATCTCGGCCGCCGCGATCGGGATCTTCTTTGCCCAGCGGGGTTACGTTTGGGTCGATCCGCTGGCGGCCGCTTTGGTGGCTCTGGTCATTCTGCACACGGGAGTGACCATCCTGCGGGAGTCGTCCAGCGATCTGATGGACGTATTGCCTAGCCAACCCGTATTGCAACGGATCCGAGGTTTGATTGAACGCATTGCCGATGTGCGCCAGCTCGAGCAGATTCACGTACACCGGATCGGGATGTACCTGCTGGTCGACGTAACGATCGGCATCGACGGCACACTGACCGTGGCCCAGGGTGATCGGATTGCCACGCAGGTGGAGCAATCGTTATTCGACAACATCGAGTACCTGCGGCACGTGTCGGTCCACTACCATCCGGTGGGCGGCCAGCGGGATCCCGGGCCCACAAGCGGCGGAATTCGTTGACGGGCTTTGGTATTCGGTTGAGCTACCCAGCGGAAGGAACGTCGGACAAGCCCGACCGCTAAACGGTTCTCTATCCGTGCGCGGTTACAATCGACCCAACCGTTACTTTCGGTCCCCATCTTCTCTGGAAGATTCTCTGGAAATGGCCCTATTGGTGGCCGGAATAACCTATTCTTACATGTATGTGCATGCGGTGTTTTGCCGCTATGAGGAAAGGTTTTCAGTTCAAGGGGAATCGACGCATGGGGCAAGTCTCAAGCAAAAGGATTTTGCTGATCGAAGCCGATCCTTCGGTACATGCCGAGTTTCGACGCATTCTTTGCGTGGGCGACCGGGACGGCCAGGATACGTTGCCGCCGGCGCTGCGCCATGTCGAAGTCGATACGGCCCCGGACATCGCGGAAGGCTTGGAACTGATCGAGCAGTCGCTTCATCAAGGTCACCCCTATCTTTCGGCCGTGGTGGATTTCGTCGGCATCGGGCCGTCGGATGCTCTGGAAAACGTCCGAGCTATCTGGCAGTTGGACCCGGATTTGCCGCTATTGCTCTCCCCGCAGCGCGGAGACGCGATGGAGCAGCGTCACGTCATCACCGAGCAGCTTGGCCACATCGATCGATATTTCTTTCTCTCGAAACCGTTGGAGCCGGGCGAAGTTCTACAGAAGGTCGCGGTACAGGCCGATCGACGTTGGGCTCGAGAAGAACTTGAACAAAGCACCAAGGAACTGCAACGCGCCCTGCAGCAGGCACACAAGGACGTGGAAGCTGCCGACCGGGCCCGCAACGAGTTCATCGCCAATATCACGCATGAAGTCCGCACGCCGATGAACGCGATCCTCGGTTTCGCACGGCTATTGGAGAGAGAGCCGCTTGCCGAGGGTCAGCGAGAGAAGCTGCAGTACATCGAAGAAGCCGGTACATCGCTGTTGGGATTGATCGACGATGTCCTAGACTACTCGAAACTGGTCGCCGGAAAGCTGAAGCTCTCTGCGGTTCCGCTGCATATCGGGGAGTTGATACGCTCGATTTTCGAGGCGTCTCGGCCTGCCGCTCGAGAAAAGGGCCTCTCGTTTCGATACACCGTTTCTCAAGCTATTCCCCCATGGCTGAAAGGCGACCGAGGCCGATTATCTCAGGTGCTGGTCGGGCTGGTCGACAATGCGATCAAATTCACCGAGCAAGGGACGGTTCACCTGCAGGCGACACTGGACGAGCAAACCGACGCCACGGCCACGCTAAGGATCACGGTGACGGACTCGGGAACGGGAATCCCCGGCCAGCGTCAGGCGACCATGTTCGAGGGTTTCTCCCAGGCCGACGGATCGTCGACACGGCAATTCGGGGGCCTTGGCTTGGGATTGGCGCTCAACAAACAACTGGTCGATCTGATGGGAGGCCAGATCGGCTTCCGCAGCACGCCCGAACAAGGAAGCAGCTTCTGGTTGTCGATCACGCTGATAAAACATCAAGGGGAAGGTCCACCCATACAGCATCAAGATCTGCCCTATCACGGCTGCGAGGGACCGATACTGGGTGATCGCGGCAAACCGCACGTGTTGGTGGCCGACGACGATCATCTTTCGCAGACCTTGGCCGAGATGCTGCTGACTCGCTCTGGGTGCCTTGTCGATTTGGCCGCGGATGGAAACACGGCGGCGAAAATGTTCGAACGCAGCCCGTACGACTTGGTGTTGATGGACCTCGACATGCCCGAGATGGACGGATTCCAGGCAATCGAACACATTCGCCGTCACGAAGCGCCCGCCGGCCGCCACGTTCCGATCGTCGTGCTCAGCGCGTGCGCCACGCCGGAGGATCGGAAACGGAGTTTCGAAGTCGGGGCCGATCAGTTCATAACCAAACCGTTTGCACCGGAATCGCTCATCGGCATTTTGCAGCAGTGCCTCCCGGGCTGCCTCGAATCGCAGGAAGAACGAGCCTTGCCGATCGAGTCGCACGAACCGGATAACCATATGGAAACATTGTATGGGGCCCAGGAAGAAGGCAACTTCCGTGACCTCGATGCATCCACCGCTGCGTTTCATAATCTCTCGTTGCCAACGGGTACCCACCCGACTGCCGACCACGCCATGCGCGTTCAACTGGCCGCTCGAAGCCACGACCTGGATCAAGCGGCCGTCGCCGTACGAAAACTCCATACGGTACTCCGCGACCGCCACGACTTGACCGTCGAAGCACAACAACCTTCAGACATTTGACCCAGAATAAGAGGGGACACGACGTGAAATTTCTAATTGTCGACGATGACCCGGCTTGCCGGAGACTGCTGCAAGCGATGCTCGCGCCATACGCGCAATGCGATGTGGCCTTCGGAGGCCGTGAAGCCATCGACGCCGTGCGGCTCTCGCTGGAGGATGCACGCCCCTACGATCTGATTTGTCTGGATATCATGATGCCCGGCACCGACGGGCACGAGACGCTCGAAGAGATTCGACGCCTGGAGACGGAACGAGGAATCTATGGTTCCGACGGCACGAAAGTCATGATGACCACGGCCCTGCAAGATTCACGGCACTGCATCCGTTCCTTCAAGGAAGGTTGCGAAAGCTACCTGACCAAGCCCATCAAAGACACAGAGTTGTTCACACTCATACGAGAACTATTAGGAGAACTCCCCAAAATGTCAACTCCCGAAACACCCACCAACCCGCCGGCGCCGTCAACGCCCGAACCGTCGTCCAAAGATCGCTACCTGATCGTCGACGACGACCGCGTCTGTCGCGAACTGCTCAAGGCGATGCTCTCGCCGTATGGGCACTGCGATTTCGCCTACGACGGGCGCGAGGCCATTGACGCCGTCCGATTGGGACTGGAAGACGACCTGCCTTATGATCTGGTTACGATGGACATCATGATGCCCGGCACCAGTGGGCACGACGCCTTGCTGGGAATCCGCCAGCTCGAAACCGAGCAGGGAATCTATGGCTCCGACGGTGTCAAGGTCATTATGACCACCGCCCTGCGCGACTCGAAGCACTGCATCCAATCCTTCAAGGAAGGTTGCGAGAGCTACGTCACCAAGCCGGTCAACGCCGACGAGCTACTCAACAAGATGCGCGAACTCGGGTTGCTCGACAAGGCGACCGTCTAAGTCACAACCGTCCCGTTTAGCAGCCGCCGGCACGGCGGCTTGAGATTGGGTGCCATGGCCACGCTTGTCGTGGCCATGCGCGAATCTCCAAAGCATGCTCACGCAAGTGTGAGCATGGCACCCGGCAGGACGGTTCTCCCCGTTTAGCAGCCGCCGGCACGGCGGCTTGACGCTACGACGACGCACGCCCCCAAAGTCGCCGTACCGGCGACTGCTAAACCGGTTTGCTTACGCAAAAGCTGCGTCCTTCGAGGCCAGCTTGACGACCTTGGGTTGGGCCAACCGTAGGTAGTCTTGGAAGTTCATTCGCACCAACTCGGTGTGCGTGCCGGCATTGAACGCGATCTCTTCGTCCTCGGTCAGGCTCTCCGACACGAAGACATCGATCCCGTACAGGTTCCCGAACGGCGGCATGGCCCCCACTTCACAGCCGGGAAACAGATCCCGGAATTCCCGCTCCGTGGCCAACTCGACGTGCTTCGCGTCGGTCGCGTCTCGCAGGAAGTCGAGAACCATTCGATAGGAAGCCGGCAGCACGGCCATCACCATCTTGCCGTCGGCAATAGCCATCACGGTCTTGGCCAACTGCTGTCCCGGGATATGGGCCGAGGCCGCAATCTCCTGTGCCGTGAACGCTTGCGAGTGGCTGATGGTCACATACTTGACGTTCTGGGTGTTCAAGAAGTCTCGGAGTCTTTTGGCGGGCATGGTCATCTCCTCACGTTCTGGAGCAAACGTGCCGGGATTCCCCCGCGGAAACCCGCCCGAACCCACGCCGAGCAGCGCACCCTGGCTTGCCGGCCAGGATCCCCGGCCACCACCCAAGTATACGCTACCATCAGGCATCTGGAGAACTACGAACCGGGAAGCTACGGCAAACCAAGTCACCGAGCTTCGGTGGACGCTTTGGCAACCGGCTGTCCGGCCGCCCCATAGAGCCGCCGCATGATGAGGTAAAACGGCGGTAAGTAGATGATGTCGGAGAAGAAGACCGACACGGCAAATCCTATACCCAACGGACCGGCCGCCACATACCACAGGGCCAACACCGAACTGAGCGCCTTGCTCAAGAATCCTAGCAGCAGGATATTGCGATTCTCGATCGGGTTAGAAGCCACCAAGTGATAGCCCACGCCAAACAGGGCCACCAGGATCCCCATCGCCTGGACCGGCAGAATCAGCTCCGGCTTGGCCACGCCCAGCAGTTCGTATCCTTCGCTATACAGACCGAGCATCGCCACCCCGGCCAACAAGTTATAACAGCCGGCAAAACGCAACAGCCATCGCATCCAAGGTAAAAGCGGACTCGTCATCAAGGATCCTCCCACAACAGTTTCTGTCAAACTCCATCGTTTAGCCCCAGGCGGCCACGCCGGGTTAGCGATTTCCCGCAACAAGCCACGTATATACCGGCTTTCCCCAGCCAGCGGAAGCCCCAATTCTCAACCCCTAGCTTCCGACCCCAGACCTGCTAAAATGGCCTTTTCGACCAATTTCACCAACGGTTCACGGGAGATTCCAGCATGAGTGCGGCGATTCTAGACGGCAAGGGGATGGCAAAAGAGATTCGGGCGGAAATCGCCAAGGATGTGGCCGAATTCACCGGAAAAACGGGCGTCACGCCCTGCCTGGCGGCCGTCCTGGTCGGCGAGAATCCGGCCAGTCAGGTCTACGTTCGCGCCAAGCAAAAGGCCTGCGCGCATTGCGGCCTGACCAGCCAGTTGCACACCCCGCCGGCCGAAACCACCACCGACGAACTCCTGGCCCTGATCAACAAGCTGAACAACGACCCGACCGTCCATGGAATCCTGGTCCAGCTCCCCCTGCCCGACAGCGTCGATGAGCTCCGCGTGCTCGATGCCGTCATCCCGGCCAAGGACGTCGACGCCTTCCATCCCGAGAATGTCGGTCTGATCTCGCAGAATCGACCCCGATTCCTGCCTTGCACGCCCCAGGGCATCCAGCAGATGCTCGTTCGCAGCAAGGTCGAGACCTCCGGGGCCAACGTCGTCGTGCTCGGACGTAGCGACATCGTCGGCAAGCCGATGGCTTCGATGCTCGTGCAAAAGGGACCCGGCGCCAACGCCACGGTCACCATCTGTCACAGCCGAACCCGCGATCTGGCCGCGGTGACTAGCGCCGCCGATATTCTGATCGTCGCGATGGGCGTAGCCAAGTTCGTCACGGCCGACATGGTCAAGCCCGGCGCGGTCGTGATCGACGTCGGCATCAACCGCACCGACGACGGACTGGTCGGCGACGTCGATTTCGACGCCGTTAAGGAAGTCGCCGGAGTGATCACTCCCGTGCCCGGCGGCGTAGGCCCCCTGCAGATCGCCATGCTGCTGAAAAACACGCTGACCGCCGCAACCTTGCAGACGAGTTAGAGACAATCTCCCCTCTCCCTTTGGGAGAGGGGCCGGGGGTGAGGGCATAGAGTCTTGTACTCCCCTCTCCTTTTGGGAGAGGGGCCGGGGGTGAGGGCATAGAGTCTTGTAGTCAAAAAACAACGC
>CAYYOX010000193.1:0-10860 GCA_964473065.1 uncultured Planctomycetaceae bacterium
CGTTCATCTCCGGCGATGACGGCGATCTAGTGTTGAACGTCGGCGAGAAGTGGATTTTCGAGGCCATCGGCACGGCGATCGAAGGTCAATATGCCAATCTGGGCAGCGTCACGGCGCTGGACGTCTTCCAGAGCCAAGTCACCGATGAAGACCCCAGCCATTACTTCGGCGTGCTGCCTGAAATCGATATTGAAAAATCGACTAACGGCGAAGACGCCGATACCGGGACCGGGCCGTTTGTAGCCGTCGGCGGGGACGTGATCTGGACCTACACGGTGACCAATACCGGCAACGTCGATCTGTTCGACATCGTGGTGACCGACGATCAGGGCCTGATCCCGTCGCTGACCAACGCCGGCGACTCGGACGACGTGTTGAACGTCGGCGAGACCTGGGTCTTCACCGCCGCGGGGTTGGCCGAGGAAGGTCAATACGCCAACTTGGCCACCGTCACGGCGATCGATATCTTGCAGCAACCCGTTTCCGACGAAGATCCCAGCCATTACTTCGGCTTCCTTACGGAGATTGACATCGAGAAGTGGACCAACGGTCAGGACGCCGATACGCCCACCGGACCCCAGGTGATCGACGGTTTCGCCGTCGTCTGGGACTACTTCGTGACGAACACCGGCAACGTTGTTCTGATCGACATCGCGGTGACTGACGACAACGGCACGCCGGGAGATACCAGCGACGACTTCTCGCCGACCTTCTTCGGCGGTGATGGTAACGGCAACGGAAAGTTGGATCCCGGCGAGACATGGAGCTTCCAGGCCACCGGAGCTCCGGTCATGGGGCAATACGGCAACGAGGCCACCGTCGTGGCGGCCGATCCCTTCGGACAAACCCTCAACGACACCGATCCGAGCCATTACTTCGGCATCGCCCCGGCGATCGACATCGAGAAGGCGACCAACGGACAGGATGCCGACACACCCACCGGACCGATGATCCCCGTTGGCGAGACGGTCACGTGGACTTACGTGGTAACTAACCCCGGCACCGTCGCCCTGGATGACGTTCAGGTAACCGACGACAACGGCACGCCCGCCGACACGAGCGACGATTTCATTCTGACTCTCGCCAGCGGCGATACCAACGGCGACGGCCGGCTGGATCCCGACGAAACGTGGAAGTACGAGACCACCGGAACCGCCGGGGAAGGCCAATACGGCAACATCGCCGAAGTGGAAGCCGACTTCGTGGTTGTGGGGGCTGCTAAGGTGCACGTCGGTGAGAGCGACCCCAGCCACTACTTCGGAATTTCCTCGGGCATCGACGTCGAGAAAGCGACCAACGGCCATGACGCCGATACCCAGACCGGGCCCTTAGTGGCCTCCGGAGATCAGATAACTTGGACCTACGTCGTCATAAACAAGAGCAATGGGCCCTTGGATAACGTCATCCTGACCGACGACCAGGGCGTAACGCCCATCTTCCAGTCCGGTGACGACAACAACGACGGAGTGCTCGACACCAGTGAGACATGGCTCTATGAAGCGACCGGAACGGCCGTCGCCGGGCAGTATGCCAATCTCGCCACCGTCACCGCCAAGGACATCTCGGGGGCCGAGGTCGGCGACCAGGATCCCAGCCATTACTTCGGCACAATCTCGTCGATCGACATCGAAAAAGCGACCAATGGCCAGGACGCCGACACGCCAACGGGCCCGATGGTTTCCGTCGGCGGGACAGTCACCTGGACCTACGCGGTGACCAACACGGGTAATGTGGCCTTGAGTAACGTCGACGTGAGCGACGATCAGGGAGTGACTCCCGTCTTCCAGTCGGGCGACAACGGCAACTCCCTGCTAGATCCCGGCGAGACCTGGATCTATCGGGCGACCGGCACGGCCACGGCCGGCCAGTATGACAACATGGGAGCGGTCACAGCGATCGATCCCCGCCAAACCCAAGTGGTCGACGAAGACCCCAGCCATTACTTCGGATACACGGCCTCGATTGACATCGAGAAGTCGACCAACGGCCAAGATGCCGACTCACCCACCGGACCGTTGGTCGCAGTTGGCGAACTGATCACTTGGCTCTACGAAGTGACCAACACGGGCAATGTGGGCCTCGACGATGTCGTGGTAACCGACAATCAGGGCGTCTTCCCGACGTACCAGTCGGGCGATGACGGCGACGGCGTGCTCGATCCGAGTGAGACGTGGATCTTTAGGGCAACCGGAATCGCCACGGCCGGGCAGTACGGGAACCTAGGAACCGTCGTGGCCAAGGGGCCCGAGGGTGCTCAGGTAACCGACGAAGATCCCAGCCACTACTTCGGCGTAACCTCGGGCATCGACATCGAGAAATCGACCAACGGCCAGGACGCCGATTCACCGCAGGGTCCGATCGTTGCGGTCGGCGATCCGGTTACTTGGACCTACAACGTAACCAACACGGGCAACGTCGACCTGAGCAACGTCGTAGTGACCGACGATCAGGGAGTCGTGCCCGGGCTGATCTCCAGCGGTAACGGCGACGCCATCCTCGACATCGGCGAGACGTGGACCTACCGGGCAGCCGGTACGGCCGTTGAAGGGCAGTACGCGAACCTGGGAACCGTCACGGCCATCGACCCGCTTCAGCAGCAGGTCGCCGACGAAGACCCAAGCCATTACTTCGGAGAGGCGCCGAGCAGCTCCAGTCTGTCCGGCTATGTCTATAACGACGTGAACAACGACGGATTCTTCGCCAAGGGCGTCGAGCAGCCGATCCCCAATACCAAGGTTATCCTGGTCGGCAGCGACTCCGACGGCGTTGCAATCAATAAAGACACCACGGCCGACGCCGACGGATACTACGAGTTCACGGACCTCCCGGCCGGCACGTACCGACTGCTCGAGCTTCAGCCTAGCGCCTACAACGACGGCAAGGACACGATCGGCACACCCGGCGGACTGACAGCCAACGATGAGTTCTCCAAGATCGAACTGCCGGCCGATTTCGAAGGCAAAGAGAACAACTTCGGCGAGCGAGGATTGAAGCCGGAATACTCGTCGAAGCAATACCTTCTCTGGCCCGGTGGAACTTGGGGCTTGACCTACGACGGACACAACAGCGATCCGGTGGTTGGACCCATCTCGCCGCAAGTCTACGCCGCCAACACGGCCGTCTCGCCGCGTACGACGCCGATCGTCGGTACGCCCGGCGACGATCTGCTGGAAGTGTACGCCGGCGAGTGGACCGCCAAGCTCAACGGAGAAGTGATCGAGCTGGATCCGCAGAGCACTTCGTTGCAGTTCGACGGATTCGACGGCGAAGATACCGTGATCCTCCACGGAACCGACGGCGACGACTCAGTAACGCTCGACGCCGACGGAGTCAAGCTGGTCGGCTCGAACTACACGATCACCGTCACCGACGCAGAGAAGATCACGGTCGACGGACACGGCGGTTCCAACCGGGCGGTGATCCACGATTCCCGAGGCCACGACCTGCTGAAGGCCAAGGCCTCCTGGGCCCTGTTGAGCGGCGAGGGATTCGAGCATACGCTATGGGGATTCAGCGACCTGCAAGCCACGGCCACCGAAGGCTACGACGTGGTCATGATCTACGACTCGCCCGGCGACGATCGGCTAGTGGCTTATCCGACCAACGCCACGTTCTCCGGCGATGGGTTCGAGCTGAAGTTCGACTACTTCAACGGCCTGCACGCCTACGGAACAGCGGGCGGCCATGACGTGGCCGAACTGTACGACTCGGCTGCCGACGATACGTTTGTGGCCGACGCCAAGCACAGTGCCCTGTTCGCGCCGGGTTACTACAATCGGGCCAAGTACTTCGAGGAAGTCATCGCCCACGCCACGACCGGTAACGATCAGGCCTGGCTCTTCGACTCGGCCGGAAACGACCTGCTCGAAGCGGCCGACGATTGGGCCCGCCTGACCATCGCCGGTCGCACGGCCGAAATCGACGGTTTCAGCACGGTCCGGGCCGACTCGTCCCAGGGTGGCCAGGACAACAAGAACGTCAGTGCCGTCGATTTCCTCATGTTCACCGACGGGCCCTGGCTCGACCAGTAAGAACGTCGAACCTGAGCCGCAAAGCAACCTAAGCCGGGAGACAACGCCCTTGTTGTCGCCCGGCTCTTTTTGTGCGCCAAAGAACGTCGAGCAAGCCCGACCGCTAAGCGGCTTGCTGTTTGTGCGCTCTGTGGTAGAATACGCCCGTTCCGGGCACCTCTAATTCCCCTTGAATTCCCCCCATGCAAAGAAAGAAACCCACTATGAAACTCTCACGAAAACACACAATCGCAGTATTACTGCTGCTGGGATGCTCAATCGTGAATCACGCGCAAGCCACGGAAAGTACATACCGGATGACACTCGACGCGCCCATTACCACCTGGGACGAAGCCATTCCGCTGGGTAACGGCATGTTGGGTGGACTGCTTTGGGGGACAGACAACACGATCAACCTTTCGTTGGATCGGGGTGATCTGTGGGATGAAACCACGCCGCCGGAGATCCTGGAAGGGAACTGGAATTTCGCCAACATGAAAAAGCTCGTCAAAGAGAACTTCGGCGAGTTCATGCGGCGATACGACGGCACGTACAACCACCCGGCCCCCACGAAACTGCCCGGCGGACGACTTGTGCTAACGCTTTCCGAGACGAAGATGGCAAAGAACTTCAGCCTGAACATGAAGCGCGCGATGGGGACCGTAACCTTCCGCGACGGCAGCAAACTCGAGTGTTTCTTCCACGCGAAAGATCGCGTCGCCCTGATTCTGGTCGACGACACTGAGGTGACCAGCAAGTTCATCCGCCCCGGCGGCATCGACCTGCTGAGCTACAAACCGGCCCAGTTCGGCCAAGACGATAACACGAGTTGGATGGTGCAGGAAGCCGCCGAGGGGCTCGTCTATGCCACGCTGACCGCCAAGCGACGCGTGGGCAATCAGACGTTCCTTGCCGTGACCATCACCACCAACCGCGAAGACGCCAGCCAACCCGACCCGCTCGCGCTGGCCCGAAGCCGCATCGAAAAAGCCTTCGACAGCAGCTTCGACAAGATGCTCCGCTCGCACAAGCAATGGTGGGACGCGTTCTGGGCACACTCCGAAGTGACGGTGCCCGACGAGCGGATCCAGCGGCATTACAACCTCGTGAAGTATTTCTACGGCGCCGCCTCGCGACCCGACGCACCGTCGATGCCGCTGCAGGCCGTCTGGACCCAGGATTCGGGCGGGTTGCCGCCTTGGAAGGGTGACTTTCATCACGACCTGAACACGCAGATGACCTATCTGGCCTATCACAAGGCGGGCCTGACCGACTCGGGCATGAGCTTCATCAACCACATGGCAGACCTGATGCCCGTGTATCGCAAGTTCGCCAAGGAATTCTTCGATGTGGACGGAGCGGCCGTTCCTTCTGTGATGACGCTGGGCGGCAAACCGCTGGGCGGCTGGCCGCAGTATACCCTTTCGCCCACCTATGCCATCTGGATCGGGCAAAGCTTCTACCTGCACTGGAAGCACACCATGGACGAGGCGTTCCTGCGTGAACGGGCCTATCCCTGGATGGACGAGATGATGATCGCGATCGTTCAACTCTTGGAAGAAAAGGACGGCAAGCTCTATCTGCCGCTTTCCAGCTCCTCGGAAATCTTCGATGCCTCGCCCCGAGCCTTCCTCGAGCCGAACTCGAATCAGGATCTGTCTATGCTGCACTGGGCATTCGATGCCATGGCCGAGATGGCCGACGTGCTGGGCAACGAAGAAGACGTTAAGAAATGGCGTTTCCTGCGCGGCAAGCTGAACGATCTGCATGTGGAAGACGACGTGCTGATGTTCAGTTCCAACGAGCCGTTCAACCAGTCGCATCGTCACCACGCCCACACCATGGCCATTCACCCCTTCGCCACGCTGAATATCGATGGCTCGCAACAGGACCGGCAAATCATCCGTGCAACGCTCGACAAGATGGACCAGCTCGGCACTCAGGCCTGGACCGGCTATAGCTTCTCGTGGTTCGCCTCCTTGCTGGCCCGGGCGGGACAGCCGGAACTGGCCTTTCAATACTTGACCTACTACGAACGGGCATTCATCCTCCGCAACGGGTTCCATGTCAACGGCGATCAACTCGGCACGGGACTGTCCGGGCACGGCTATCGACCCTTCACATTGGAAGGCAACTTCCTGGCCATGGAGGCCGTTCACGACATGGTCCTGCAAAGTTGGCCCGTCAGTATCGCCCAGGACCCCACGCCGGTGATCCGCATCTTTCCCGCCATGCCCTGGCGATGGCACCAGGCAAGTTTTCGCGATCTTCGCGCCGAAGGCGGGTTCGTGATCTCCGCCCAGCGGGAGAACAATGCCACGACGCGTTTCGAGATTACGGCCACCGTCGACGGCCCGCTCCGTCTGCGAGATAATTTCGGCGCCACCGAACCCGATTTCAGCCCCAAGGTAACCAGAGACAATCGCGACTTTGTGTTGAACATGAAGGCCGGCCAAACATTGGTCGGCACGTTGGAGAAACCGGCCACTCTCCCGCCGGAGCCCAAGGAGTCACTGGAGGTCAAAGAGCGGCTACAGCGGATCGAAGAACTCGACGCGGCAAGGGGTCTCAAAATCGCGTCCACCAAGCTCCCGCTACGAATCGGCGCCGACAGCGGCGGACAGAACTGTTTTCAAGGCGATCTGGCCCGAGCCAGCGTCTTCAGCCGCGTACTTTCCGCCGCCGAGATTGCCGCGCTGGCCGTCCAAGACGGCCCTTCGCCGAGCACGATGAAGGATTGCGTGGTCAGCTACGATTTCCAAAACGGGCAAGACGGCAGCTATCCCAGCACGGGCGCCAAAAAGTTCCCAGCCCAAGTCACGGGCCAATTGACAGAAACCGACGCCGGCCCGCTCGGCAAAGCCCTACAGTTTGACGGCAGCAGTTTCCTGAACATCGAGCACGATCCGGCGCTGAACTGCAACCAGGCGATCACACTCGAAGCATGGATCCGACCCGAGGCCGTCGGCAGCAACCGCATCATCGACAAATCGATCGCCGGAACCACCTTGGGCTACAACCTAGATCTCCTGGCTGGCTCGTTACGCTTGATATCCAACGCCCGCACCACCAACCCAACGACCCAAGCCAAGCTCCCACCAGGCCAATGGGTCCACGTAGCCGCAACCATCGACGGCAAAACGGGCGACCTGGCCCTATACATCAACGGCGAGAACGTTCCCTTGCAGTAAGTTTGGAAATAGGATGAAGGGGTCAAACCGTAAAGAAGATGACTCCCGACCCTTAATTCCCTCTCTATTCCCTTCATCCCTTTCTCTTAATCGCTCTTAGGTGCTTACAAAGGCTCTCGGCGACCACCTCGCCAAGCCTCACAGGTACGGCGTTTCCGATTAAGCGGCCCATCGTGCTGAACTTTGGCTCCTCGCCGCGCGGCAAGAACTCATACGATTCGGGAAAGGTCTGGAGGATCGCGGCTTCCCTGAGCGTGATCGCTCGATCCTGTTCTGGGTGGCCAAACCGACCATTCCCGTAACCGAAGCATTGCGTTGTGATCGTTGGGGAAGGTTCATCCCATTCCATTCGCCCGTATACGCTAGGGTAGGTCTCTCCCGTTGTCTTGCGGTGACATTTCGCGATCAGTTTTGGGCTCCAGTCTCGCCACGTTCCGCCTGGTACAGATTGCTTGATTCGCCTGAGATTCAACCTGCTCAGTCGGCATGCGCGGTGCAAACTATCCGCGGGGTCTACTTCCCCAGCCGAAAGTGCCCGCAAGTGACCGATGGCATCACGGACGGTCGGCCCCGCTTGCTCATCAATAAATGTTGGAGGCACTAACTCAATCGCCCCCCATCGCGATCCAAGCAAAACGAGTCGCTTCCTTGTTTGCGGCACACCGTACGACCTACATTCCACAATCCCGTGCCAGACCTGGTATTCACTGGCGGATTTGAGGAAATCCTGAAAAACAGGATGGTCCGCCAGTTGCGGCACATTCTCCATCGTGATGAAGTCAGGGCTGGTCTCATAAATGAGACGACCGAAATCGGATACGAGGTCCCATTTATTATCGGTTCGCGATGTCCGCCCCTTGCGGCTGTAGGTCGAGAACGGCTGGCACGGTGCGCATCCCGCCAAAAGCCGATGGGACAACTTCTTGGACCACAATTCCTCTAACTCTTTCCCTGACAACTCGCGTACATCGCGGTGGACGAATGTGGCGTTATTATTCGCTTCATAAGGGAAGCGGCACTGTGCGTCAGTATCGACACCGGCAACCACTCGGACGCCACCGCTTGCCAGTCCGTGGGTAAGACCACCCAGTCCACAGAATAAATCGACGCACGAAATCATGAGGGGCGGCTACCCGGGCTTAGGAAGTGGTAATTGCCAATGTAGTCCACAAAAGCCGAGACTACTTCACGGAGATAGTTCGCCGTTCTGTTTTTGACGTCCCGGAGATCGGCGACAGTTACTCCGTTGCCACACTCCTCGAACGACATTTCGCCATGCGCAAGCCGGTTTCGCAGGTATTTCACCAACCCAAGGGAATTCTTGTCGTCACGAATGTGACGCTTGGCAGCGCTGCTCACTGCCGGGTCAATCGTCAGGTTGCAGCCGAGTCGCGCGGTAATGCTTTCAATCGACAAATCGTCCCAATTGCCTCCTCCACCCCTGCTCACCGACCATTCGGTGATGGGAACGGCTTCAAGCAGCAGGTCGCAGAACGTCACGACTTCATTCAGCCGATTTCCGGGATTGAGGTCTACATGAGTTCGAGCCGTCGTGCGAACCCATTCGCGACGCAACTTGTCAACGAGATCTTTGGGTTTCCATCGATCGTCATCAGCTGTCGCTTCCGAAACCGCATTAACGCACCACGTCGCCGTAGCTTCTACCAGATTATACAGTTGCAAGTATACGGATGAATAGAGAATTTTCTGCTGTTGTGTGGTGATCGTCATATCGCCAACCTTAGGAGGCCCAGTTTGCGCTTGGCGTTGTATCGCGTCGAGCAAGTCCAGGTAAGCATCGATCTCTTGAAGTCGCTCTTCGAACGCTTCCAACAGCGGATCATTCATATTATTTCCCCAACAACTTGTCGCGAACAATATGAAGCCGCCCGACTAGCTTGCTTCTAACATTTGAGCCGCCAGACCTAACGAGGTCGTCATACTCATCTCCATTCAACCACTCGGAGACATCTGGCGTCTTGTCGGCCAAACCTGGTTGCTGGGCAATCGCGAGAGATGTCCCGATTGCGATTGCTTCGAATCTCGCAAAGTTCGTATCTTTGGCTGTCTTCGACTTGCGAAACCCGTCCGGAAAGACTCTCGCGATAAACGCCATCGTCCGCGAAAATCGCTCTTCGTATATCTCAACATCAGCCACATTTCCCGAGAGATGCTTGTTCATTTTCTCGGCATAGTCGAAAAGGAAAAGTGCGGGTTGGTCCTTATATCCATCCAATCCGTCTCCGTATGCGAAAAAGCGAGTAACCATGTCCTCGCGTTTTCGCATATTCACAGACCTCTCGGGAACCGGCGCGAGCTTGACGAAGGTTTTATTCTTGGCAAGTTTGATCACTAAGTCCATGAACGGGCCGGTTAACGCTCCGCGGCGCACTTCCGCAGGGCTCGCAATCTGGCTGCCAGTGTTAATTCGGTCAAATATGTCAAACCGTGCCTCGACATCTGCGTGCTCATTGAGCACAATCCCGCGAATGGAGCGGTTCTTGATCTTTCTCTGTCTGGACTCAGGAAGATCTTTGAACTGTAGCCCCTCAAGTTCCGAAAGTTCACTTAGTTCGCCAAGCTGCAGGTCTCCCAGTAGGAACTGCCTGATGGTCCGCAGCCGTTGAGAGCCGTCAACAATCTCAAGTCGCCCGTCGGGCTTCTCCCAGAAGAAAAGAAAGGGAATCGGGAGCCCCATAAGCAGTGACTCGATAAAGCGTGACTTGCGCTCGGGCCTCCATATGTCTTCCCGTTGATATTTGGGAATCGTGAATTCTCCGTCTTTCATTTTTGATGCGAGTAGCTCGACGGAGTATTCTGTCAGGTAGAACTCGATTCTCTTCGATTGCTCTACGATTTGCCCCTCGGCGCGAAGCACCTTCTCTTCAAACTCGCTGATGACCTTCGGTTCCTTGCGTTTCTTTGCCATTCCTGCGACCCGATCGTTATTGTCTAAGCGAAGAAATTAGTCAGCTAGTTCTCTTGTACTGATAATTGATAGCGATTTCAATCCCACAGCATTCCCGACTTTACCATAGATGGGACTTGTGTTCCACTGACTGCCCGAGATGTCGAACCGATTTCGTGCCGTGAGCGTGCAAAACCACACGCCAACGTCCCGGCAGGGGGAGGGTTGTGACGGTTTTGGGGCCAAGATCGGTCCGATCATGCAGAAATCGCACCCGAAACCGGGCGCCACGGACACTTTGCCGCAAAGGGCGTTGCCACTTGACGATGTCTGTTCGGCAAATGTGTCCGTGCCCGGCAGCAACAAGAGGATCGTTAGAAGATCCATTTAAGGGGCCTGCCGACTCGCTTGCCGTGCTCGAAATGGCGGGCCGAGTTAACGGCTGCCCGGCGATCGGAGAATTCTCACGCCAAGGCGCAAAGACGCCAAGGTCGTGCGATCGCTTTTCCCAACTCCTCTTCGCGTCTTTGCGCCTTTGCGTGAGACCCTTCTTCACGACCGGATTGCGGCAGGAACCCGCAGAAGGTACAATCCTCCTGTTGCTGCGCAACACGGACACATTTGCCGAACAAGCGTGATCGGATGGCAGCGCGGCCTGCGGCAAAGTGTCCGTGCCACCCGCGAACCGTACACAAGAAAGACTCCCGACCTGGGGTGTTCACTTTGTCGATGTCAATGCCAACTGATTTGA
>CAYYOX010000194.1:0-3988 GCA_964473065.1 uncultured Planctomycetaceae bacterium
GATTTCCTCGCGTGGGTCTTCGCTGCTCGACCCACCCTACAAGCTCGTTACAGACTGGGGATCGCTTCGATGTCCAGATGACGGCACATCCGGTCCACGAGTTTTTCCACTTCGAACGGCTTGTGCATGAAGTCGTTGGCACCGGCCGCCTTGAGCTCGCTGATCTTGTCTTCTTCCACCATGCCCGAGATGCAGATGATCCGCACATCGTCCATGCTGCTGTCGCTGCGGACGCGCTGGCAAACTTCCTTGCCGTTGATATCCGGCAGCATCACGTCGAGCACGATCAGGTCAGGCCGATACTCCCTGACCATCATCCCGGCGTCGAACCCGTTGTTGGCCGTACGAACCTCGAAACGCCCGTCTCGCTCCAGAACGTCGAAAATCAACTCGACGAGTTCTTCGTCGTCGTCGACAATCAGGATCCTCCGCTTGCCACTCTCCAGGGCATCCGTGGGGATACCGTTCTCCCGCATGAAACTATAGAGTTGCTCACGAGGGATTCGACGGAATCGACTGCCGGGCACTCGAAATCCTTTGAGCTGTCCGGAATCGAAACACCGAATGATTGTCTGCTGGCTGACCTTACAGATCTTGGCCGCCTCGCCGGTGGTAAACACAGTTTTCATTATCGCTTGACCATCCCTTTGCAGTGCCGGCGTACCGGCTAGCATCAGCGAAACCCTTGGAGAGAAAAGTGTCGACAAGACAACCCAAGGGCCTCTAGTCCTCCATGTCAAAGTGGCCTTAAAATTAGCCTTGAGCCCGCGATGCCCGCAGACTCTACAACTTCCTACGCTGCATGTAAACAGCAAGCTCGCCCGGTCCTGCCGACACTACCGAGCTTGCCAACAGACCTCAATTATAGCTATATCCCCGAGTCAGTCAATACGACCATGGATTTTTTAAGTGCCTTTGTGCCAAGGGGTTATGAGTTCATCCACTCGACGGCGTTGGCATTTTTTGGCCAATTGGCGAAAGATCGGGGACCGAAATCGACCGATTCACCCCCAGCTTGGTCCCACTGAACTGAGTGGGAACACGAGGTATTGGAGAATTGGGGTAGGAAGGCGAAACTGCCAATAGTACAGGCATTGGGCCACTTGCGCCCGGTTCGCCCGACTGAGGAAGCCTCAGACACGGTTCTGTAAGTGGACCAAAAGCACGGCCAAATCGGCCGGCGTAATGCCGCTGACCCGTCCGGCTTGGGCCAAATCCACCGGCCGGATCCGCGAGAGTTTTTCCTGGGCCTCGGCACGCAGGTGATCGATGGTGCGGAAATCGAAATCGGCCGGGATTCGCTTGGCAGCCATACGCTTTTGTCGCTCAATGTCGAGTTGTTGCCTGGCGATATAGCCGGCATACTTCGTGTCGCACAGCACTTGATCGACCACCTCGGACGGAACGTCGGCCAACTGCGGCAGTCGCTCGACCACCGTGTCCCAGCCGACTTCCGGCCGGCGAAGCAACTTGGCCAATGTCACTTGACCGCATCGGGTCGTCTCGAGCAGCTCGGCCACGTCGGTGATCTGCGTTTGTTTTGTCTGTAGCTTTTCCCAACGCACCGGATCAACCAACCCCAATCGATGGCCGGTCGGCGTCAACCGCCGGTCGGCATTGTCGTGACGCAACAACAACCGGTACTCGGCACGGCTGGTGAACATTCGATAGGGTTCATCGACGCCCCGGGTGACCAGGTCGTCGATCATCACGCCGATGTAAGCCTCGTCGCGCCCGAGCACCAGGGCCTCCTTCCCCTGGCGTGCCAGCGCGGCGTTCGCGCCGGCCAGGAGTCCCTGGGCGGCCGCCTCTTCGTAGCCGGTGGTCCCGTTGATCTGCCCGGCAAGGTAAAGGCCCGTGATGCGTTTGGTCTCCAACGACGGTTTCAATTGATCGGGCGGGACATAGTCGTACTCGATGGCGTATCCGTAACGCAGAATCTCGGCCTGCTCTAGGCCCGGGATATGCCGCAAGATTTCATCTTGAACCTCTCGAGGCAGACTGGTCGACAGCCCGCCCAGGTAGACTTCGTGCGTGTGGCGCCCTTCCGGCTCCAAGAAGAGCTGGTGTTGGTCCTTATCGGCGAAACGGACGATTTTGGTTTCAATCGAAGGGCAATACCGCGGCCCGGTCGACTGGATTTGGCCCGTGTACATCGGCGCACGGTGCAGGTTCCGGCGGATCAGCTCGTGGACCGCGGGGTTGGTGTAGGTGATCCAGCAGGGGATCTGTTGGCAGTCGATCTTCTCGGTCAGAAACGAGAACGGTTGGGGCTGCTCGTCGCCCGGCTGCCGCTTGGTCTTGTCGTAATCGATGGTCCGTCCGTCGATTCTCGCCGGGGTTCCCGTCTTGAATCGGTCCAAGCGGAACCCGAGCCGCCTCAGGGCCCGGCTGATCCCCGAGCCGGCCGCTTCGCCCATTCGCCCGCCGGGCGTGGTGTCGTCTCCCATGTGCAGCACGCCTTGCATGAAGGTGCCCACGCAGAGCACAACCGCCTCGGCCTGATAGTCTGCGTCGCCAGTTACCCGGACGCCGACGATTCGTTCGAATCCCTCGGCGCCTTCAATGAGCAGGTCTTCGACGTTCTCCTGGCGGAGCGTCAGGCCGGGCTGCTCTTCGGCGATGCGTTTGATCTCTTGTTGGTAGGCCTTTTTGTCCGCTTGGGCTCGCGGACCGCGCATGGCGGGCCCTTTTCGGCAATTGAGCAATCGAAACTGGATACCCGAGGCGTCGATCGCCCGACCCATGGCCCCGCCCAAGGCATCGACCTCCCGCGCGATTTGCCCCTTCCCCACGCCGCCGATGGCCGGATTGCAACTCATCAGGGCGATCGTATCAAGGTTGCCGGTCAGCAGCGCGGTTTTGGCCCCCATCCGCGCAGCCGCCAGCGCCGCTTCCACCCCGGCATGACCGCCGCCGACCACAATCACGTCGAATTGATACGAACTGTCCATCCACTCCATGATAGAGAACCGGGGCAGGGCAGGGCAAGGCGTCCGGGCGGGCGGTCCCGTTTAGCCACCGCCGGCACGCCGATGAGACGTTTAGCCGTCGCCGGCACGGCGATGAGGGCCAGGCCTCCAATCTCATCGCCGTGCCGGCGACGGCTAAACGAAGAATTTTCCACGCGATGGGTGAGGCTTGACACCACGCCGACCGACGGGTAGGCTTTATTGGGGTTGCAGTTGGGCTCGCAACGAAAACCTTGACTAATGGGTGGAGCACGAATGTTGGACCGAATAGAGATCGATCCCCGCCGTTGCGGCGGCAAGCCGGTAATCAAAGGCACCCGCATCCCCGTAACGGTCATTCTCGACCAACTCGCCAGCAGCGAAAGCTGGGACTCCGTGCTTGAGGGCTATCCGGAATTGACTCGCGAGGACATCCAGGCAGCCTTAGAGACACAATGACGGAAGAAAGAGCCACTGATAGGCACGGATGAAACACGGATTGAATTCCTCAAACTAATCCGTGTTCAATCCGTGTTCAATCCGTGTTTCATCCGTGGCTAAGTTATCCTCAGCCGACGTCAAGCCGTCTCACGCGGCGATGTCGATCGGGCCGCGGGGGCCTTTTAGGTCGAATAGCCCGAAGAGTTCTTCTTGCGTCAGGCCCATCTTGCGACCCGATTCGGCGCCGGAGAAGATCATCTCGAAGAGCTCTCGCTTCTGCTGCAGGATCAGGTCGATCCGCTCTTCGATCGTATCGAGGGTCAAGAACCGGGTCACGGTGACCGGCCCGCTGACGCCGATGCGATGGGCTCGGTTGATCGCCTGGTCCTCGACGGCCGGGTTCCACCAACGATCGAAGAGGAACACATAGTTGGTGAATTGCAGGTTGAGCCCCACGCTGCCCGCGCCGTAGCTCATCAGGATCACATGTGCATTGGGGTCCTTGCGAAATCGCTCGATCACTCCGTCGCGCTGTCGCGACGGCACCCGACCGTGGTACTCCAACGGCCCGAAGCGCTTCAAGCGTCGCTTTATCC
>CAYYOX010000194.1:3998-10860 GCA_964473065.1 uncultured Planctomycetaceae bacterium
TAGGCGTGAGCCCGGGGGACCGGCTCGAACTTGCAAATCTGCTTCAGCCGCAGCACGAGTTCGAAAACGTGCTGACTCGCGACCGACTCGCCCACGTCGGTCAGCCGCAACACGCCCTCCTTCTCGGCCATGTAGTAGCTTTCCTGCTGCGAGGGGCTAAGTTCCAGATCGGCGTCGCGGAACAGTTTGGGCGGCAAGTCGGTTAGCACGACATCCTTCGTCCGCCTCAAGACATGATCGCCGATTGCCCGGCCCATCGCACGCGGTTTCATCTCGGACGAAAGGAACCCGGGGGCAAGGAACTCGAAAATCCCGACCAGATCCTCGGCACTGTTCTCCACGGGCGTGCCGGTCAACGCCCAACTACGTCGTCGCGCAATGGCCCGGACCACCTCGCTGGTCGTGCTGGCCTGGTTCTTGATCCGCTGCGACTCGTCCAACACGACCAGATCGAAGCCGACCTTCGCCCGGCCGTTGAAGTCCCGGCTTTCCAACAACGCACGGTCGCGGCAGAGCAGTTCGTAATTGGCGATCCGCACCGGCACGTCGGGCAGTTCCCATTGCCATGCACGGCGCGTCTGGTCGCCCTCGACCACCATCACGGGCACCTCGGGCGCCCAGAGCTCGAACTCGCGCTGCCAATTGGTCACCAGCGGTTTCGGACAGACCAAGAGCACGTTTTGCAACTCCCCGCAACGCAGCAGCAACCGAATGGCCGTAATCGCCTGCATGGTTTTGCCCAGGCCCATCTCGTCGGCCAAGATGGCCGCGTGCCGAGGGTATAGAAACGCGATTCCCTCGAACTGGAACGGAAACGGCTGAAACGGAAAGGCCAAGGACCGCTCGGCCAGCAGCGATTCCAGCGATGGTTGCAGCAGATAGTGGAGCCGGTCTTCCAGTTTAACGACATCCCGCGGCGGCAGAATCCGCGTTATGCCCTTGGGTGAGAGGCTGCTCTGCGCCGCCGGTTGCCCCGGTTTCGGTGCGGGAGTTTCAGGCTCGGAAACCTCTTGAAACTGGTAGCTGCGCACCCGAACCGTCGGCCGGGTGATTGCGATCGAAACGGCCCGCGGTTGTACACCTGCAAGGGGAACCGTTCGCACTTCGATGGGTTCCGACCGCAAGAGCTCGGGCAGAAGATCGTCGGCCGACCGGATCGGTGCAATCCGAGCGTCGAGACTCACCACCGCCGGTCGTCCCGACGGATGCCAACTCCAGTCGACGTTTGATCCCATGGCCTCTAGTCCCTTGGGCATAAGGCTTATCGTACGGCCTGCTGAGCTTCTTCGATGGCTTGGCGAATTCGTTCGAACGGTTCGCTCAGATCGAACGAGTCGTACAACGAGCCGGCCCGATCGGCGATCAATTGGCGATCCGCGTCGGCCTCTCGAGCAACGGCCAAGTGGTTCGAGCCCAGTTGAAAGGTTACTAACTCGGTTCCGCCGTGCTGGTGATTTTCCCCAGGGCCGGCCGTGTGGGCCGCGTCGAGCCGCAAGGTTTGGGAAGACTGCTGTTGCGGAAGCACCAAAGCGACCGGCACCGAGACGTGTTGCCCGGCGGCCAGGGCCGGCTCCTGGTCGGTACAGACGAACAGCGGCACGAGCTTCGATTTCTCGACCAGCGTCTGGCCGATCTGCTCGCCGTAGAGGTAAGGCGTCAGCGTCGGCCCGTAGAGGATTTCCTGGGCCCGATTCGGTTTAATTGGGGCCGTGCAATGGAATTCCAGCGGTCTTCCGGACGAATTTAGGAGCAAATAACCTCCAAACAGGCCGTGTTCGGCATGCTCCAGGACAGTCAGGAACCCCAAGGCGGGTGTGGATTCGGCGGTGTGTTTGCTCATTAAGCCCTTAAACCTTGCGCGGCTTTCCTACACTGTTGTGACGGGGTGTTTTCGGCGTTTTTACGGAGCTTCCAGGTGGATCGGATGGGCGGTTGGCGGGACTTTAGCGCGTTAAGTGAGCAAATCTCTGCCGGTAGTGCTGGCAGTGAGGTCGAGCAAAGCATCCTGACACCGTCGCTGCACCACCACAGAGGGGGTTGCGAGGGAAACTTCGTGACGGATACTCGACTTCCTACCCCGTTGTTGTTTATACTGGAGTTATCCGTTGAACCCAGGAAGGTACGCTCCATGAGTCAAGAACAACCGCAGCCCGATTCCCCTTTGTACAGCCAGATCGATGTGGCCAACGGTGGATACTCGCCGACGCCGCCCGCGCCCGGTCAGCAGGGCGAGATAAGTTACCTCCTGCGCGGCATGTTGGCGGCCCAGGATCGCCAGAACGAATTGCTCGAAGAGTTGGTCAACTCGATGGGGACCGCGCAGAAGCAACGTGCCAACGAGTTGGGTCAATGGAAACAGGCCAATCCCCGCTTGGCGAAAAGTTGCCGAGCGGCCGCCGAGTTGTTAAGTAAGATACAGACCGAATTCCTCGAAGGCATGACCGAAGAGATTCGCGAAAACTACGAAGCGCTGCTCGACGGCGAGTTCATGCTCAACGAATTCGTCGATCGCTTCGGTCCGCGCATGGCTCACCTTAACGGACTCCTGCAAGTCCTCTCGCAACTCAGTGCGACTTCCGATCCGGCCAACACGCCGAACACACCCTAAACGGTCGAGCTTCGGCCTCTTACCTCGCAAACTGCCAGATGCCCACTGCTGTAACTCATCGTCGGTGGTTCTTGTCGGTCGCGATGGCGACGCTGATTGCTATCGGCGGCTGCACTCCCGGGCCGGATTCCTCCGATCTGGAAGATGCACCGGCAACAACCGCAGCCCTCCCTGCAACGGACAACAACGACGCATGGCCCCTGTTTCGAGGCGATCCGCAAGGAAGCGGCGTGGCCGTCGGAAGCCTGCCGTCGAAACTCGAACTGCTTTGGACCTTCTCGGTCGAGGACGGAGCCTTCGAAGCCACGGCCGCCATCGCCGACGGCATGGTCTACGCCGGCAGCCTCGACGGGAACCTGTATGCCGTCGACCTGATCACCGGGAAGAAACGCTGGGCCTTCTTTGCCGAACTGGGATTCACCGCCTCGCCTGCCGTCCGTAACGGACGCGTCTACATCGGGGATTCCGACGGTCGTTTCTGCTGCCTCGATGCCGCCTCGGGCGAACTGATCTGGGACTTTCCGACCGAAGCCGAAATCAATTCCTCGGCCAACTTCCACGGCGAGAACGTCCTGTTCGGCTCTCAGGACGGAGCCCTCTATTGCCTCGACGCCGACAAGGGTACGCTGGTCTGGAAGTATGAAAGCGAGGACATGATCCAGTGTAGCCCCACCGTCGTGAAGGATCGCGGTTTCGTGGCCGGATGCGACGGGCGGTTGCACGTGGTCGACCTGAACTCCGGCACCCGCGCCGGTGACGTCGACCTGGAATCCCCCTCGCTCTGCACGCCGGCCTTGCACGACCGGATGGCCTACGTGGGCACGACGGGAAACACGTTCTTTGCGATCGATTGGCAGAAGGCCGAGGTCGTCTGGCGTTATCGGGCTTCCGAGCGACCGGCCGAGTTCCGCTCCTCGGCGGCCGTGACGGCGGAAGTGGCCGTGGTCGGCTCTCGCGACAAGGCCGTCCACGCAATCGACGTGGCCACCGGCAAACCGCGCTGGGTGTTTCGCGCCAAGGGCCGGTTCGACGGCTCGCCGGTGATCGTCGGCGACCGCGTGTTCATCGGCGCCAGTGACGGGCGACTCTACGAATTGGACTTAAAGACGGGCCAAGAACGCTGGCAGTTCGAGGCCGGCGGATCGATCGCCGGTTCACCAGCCATCGCCGCCGGCCGTCTGGTCATCGGCACCGACGAAGGCGACCTATATTGTTTCGGAAAAAAGTGAGTTTCCCGTTTAGCGGTCGGGCTTGCCCGACGTTTTTTTGGAGCACAACGCAAATCCCATGCCCCACAAAACAACCCTCATCCTCTGCGAACTGCCCAACGCCCAGCGCTCGAAGGAAACTCTCGAAGCTCAACTGCAATCCCTGTCCGCCTCGCGGCCAGGGATCGAACTGGTCGTCGCGCCGCACCTGTACGACTTAGCCCCGGGCGGCCCGGCCATCGAGCATTTGCAATCGATCTCGGGCGACCTGGTCGTGCTTGCCGGACTCTATCCTCGGGCCGCCTATTGGGCCCTGGCGGCCAACGAGATCAAAGGCCGGATGGGACAAACGGTGTTCTTGCCCGCGGAAGAGACGGAAGCACCGTCGGACGAGCGGCAGCGAACGATCTGGTGCATCGATCTTCGCCCGCACGCCGACCTGAAGCCCGTGCTCGAGGAAATCGGCCGACTCGTCGAGCAGTCCGGCCCGCAAGCAGGGCAGGGCAGGGCAGGGCGAGTGAAGCGACTGGACGAAAGCGTTCGTCCCCGCTGGTACCCGGTGATCGATTACGACCGCTGCACGAATTGCCTGGAGTGTTTGAACTTCTGCCTGTTCGGCGTCTTCGGCATGGACAAATCGGAGGAGGTTTTCGTCGAACAAGCCGACGCCTGCCGCGATGGCTGCCCAGCCTGCAGCCGCGTGTGTCCTTCCCAGGCGATCATGTTCCCCCGTCACGACAGCCGGGCCGTGGCGGGCGATCCGACCGCTTCGGACGACGGATTCAACCTGGATCTGGTCCAATTGCTCGGCTCGTCCACGCCCGGGCAGATCGCGGCCGCCGAACGCGACAAGGCCTTGGCCGCACAAAAAGACGATCTCGATCGGCTGGTCGACGACCTGGACGAGATGGATCTGTAGCGGTCGGGGAACGGGGTCTCGCGTCACTTGCTTTTGCCAAGCATAGTCAGGTAAACTGTCTGAATCTGGTCAAAGCCCGCCGACTGCGTCGGTGGGATATCCCCCGGACAGCAGTCCGAGGGCTTTTTGCCGCTTGTGACATTTACCGCTAAAACGGAGTATGCACCGTGATGGTCCGCTGTATATTTCTCGCCCTCCTCGTTTTTTCTCCCAGGGTCGCTCTATTGGCCGACGATTCGCCCTTGCCGGGGACCGAGCCGTTGACCCTCTCCGGTGATATCGCGTCGGAATGGGTGGCCGGTGTGGATCGGTTCCTGCTTGGGGAGTTGAAGAAATCGAGCGAGCGTCGTACGGAATTCTTCAGTCGCGAACCGTCATCGCCAGAGAACTATGCCGCTTCACTCGAGCCCAACCGACAACGTTTGGCCCATATCCTCGGCCTGCGCGATCCGCGTGTGCCGTTCGAAGACTTGGAGCTTCTCGGCACAACAACGCAACCGCCGCTGGTGGGCACGGGCGAGGGATTCAAAGTCTATGCGGTCCGCTGGCCGGCCTTTGGCGACGTGTATGGCGAAGGCCTGCTCTTGGCGCCGGACGGAAAAACAATCGCCGACGTGGTGGCCGTTGCGGACGCCGATCAAACGCCCGAGATGCTCGCCGGACTGGTCGAGGGCATTGCCCCCGAGTCGCAGTTTGCCCGCCGGCTCGCCGAGAGCGGATGTCGCGTGCTGGTGCCCGTGCTGATCAATCGTGACGTCCAGCAGCGCCGGCACGCACGGCTGACCCATCGCGAGTATCTGTATCGCTCGGCCTTCGAGCTCGGCCGGCACGTGATCGGTTACGAGTTGCAAAAGGTCCTTGCGGGGGTCGATTGGTTTGCCCAAGAGGCCGGCGATCGGGAGCCGCGAATCGGCGTGATCGGTTTCGGCGAGGGCGGCCTGCTGGCCCTGTATGCGGCGGCCTAGGATCCCCGCGTCGAGGCGACATGTGTCAGCGGCTACTTCAATTCCCGGCAGAACGTCTGGCAGGAGCCGATCGATCGCAATGTTTTCGGGCTGCTACAACAGTTCGGCGATGCGGAACTGGCCGCCATGGTCGCCGGTCGGACGCTGATCGTGGAAGCCGCGGCCGGGCCCCAGTTCGAGATCCCTCCCGGCACGAGCGGTGCGCCCGCGAGGCTGGTTACGCCGAAATTGGCCAATGTACGGCAGGAAGTCGAACGAGCCCGAAGGCTGATCGTCGGATTGCAGCCGGTGGGGCGGTTGAAACTGATCGAAAGCGGCGAGGGGACCGGCCCGTTCGGCACGCCGGACGCCGTGCGAGCGCTGTTGCAATCGCTAACCCCCGATGCCGAGTTGGCCCCGTTGGGCAAAGCCCCCAAGAATCTCCGCGCCGAAGATGCCTCGTCATTGCGACAGGCCCGGGCCATCCACGAGTTGGATCGCCACAGTCAGTCCGTGCTTCGCGAGAGCCCTTACGTGCGAAAGAAGTTCTTCGAGAAGCTGGACCGAACTTCACTGGAAAAATACGAAGCGACGATCGAGCGGTATCGCGAATTCTTCTACAAGGACGTGATCGGCCGGTTCGAGTACGACCTGCTGCCACCGTCGGTCCGTTCTCGCAAGGCCTACGACGAGCCTAAGTGGACCGGCTATGAGGTGGTGATGGACGTGTTTCCCGACGTGATCGCCTACGGCATCCTTTTGTTGCCGAAGGATATCAAGCCGGGCGAGCGGCGACCGGTGGTCGTTTGTCAGCACGGACTGGAAGGCCGACCACAAGACATCATCACCGGCGATCACCCGGCCTATCACGACTTTGCGGCAAAACTGGCCGAGCGCGGGTTCATTACGTTCGCTCCGCAGAACCTTTACCTCTTCAAGGATCGATTTCGCACTTTGCAACGCAAGGCCAACCCGCTGGGTAAGACGCTCTTTTCGGTGATTGTGCCGCAGCACCAGCAGATCGTCGATTGGCTGGCGACCTTGCCGCAGGTCGATCCAGACCGAATCGCCTTCTACGGACTGTCGTACGGCGGGAAGACGGCCATGCGCGTGCCGCCGCTGGTGAAGAACTATTGCCTGTCGATCTGCTCGGCCGACTTCAACGAATGGGTCTGGAAGAACG
>CAYYOX010000195.1:0-694 GCA_964473065.1 uncultured Planctomycetaceae bacterium
GAAGCGGGCCCGCAGGTTGGTGCCGTGGGGCAGGGAGGGCCAGAGGGCGCGGCAAGGTTGGCCGGCGCGGTCGACGGCATCCCATCGGTCATAGAGCAAGCGCCCGTCGTGATGTACGCTGGGGGTCCACTCGAACTCTTCGAAGGCCGAAATCTGCCGTAGGTTGCCACCTTGGGCATCCATCCGGTGCAGCGTATAGACGGCCACGGGTCGCTCGGGCCCGCCGCCGCAACGGACGTAGCTGTCGGGCAAGGCCCCGTCGATGCTGGCCATGCCGCTGATCTTGCCGCACTGGATGTGTTGCCCTCGCCGCGTGGAAAGGAAGACGATCTCGCCCCCCGGCAGGTAGCGCCCGTCGAAGTCGTCGTACTTGCCGTGGGTCAACCGCCGCAGGCCGCTGCCGTCGACGTTCATCTCGTAGAGGTGATAGAAGGCATCCTCCGGTGTATTGGCCTTGTCGAGCTTATTCTTCTCGTCACGAAGGCCCGGATAGAACTTCGCATGGGCGAACAGGATCCTCTTGGCGTCGTAGGACAGGTCGGGTCGCAACACGTTTCCCGGCGGAAGTTGGGCCGTCAGACAACGCAGCTTGGCCTGCTCGGTCTTGAAGTTTTCGAGGATATACAGCCCGCCGCCCGGCCGCGACCACCAGCCGTAGTACTGGTCGGACATGTGCGGATAGCTCGACGGATGC
>CAYYOX010000195.1:704-10840 GCA_964473065.1 uncultured Planctomycetaceae bacterium
CGGATGCCGCTTGACCAGCAACAGGTCGTCGAAGTCCAACAGCGGGTTGGCCAGGCTCATCTGGCGTACGGCCTGCCGGACTTGCAGATAGAGCTCGCGGCGGACCGGCTCGGAGAGTTCTTGCGGCTGCCGCAATTGCTCGGCCGCCTGCCGAAGCACGGCGACTTCCGCGCCGATGTCGACTCCCTTTTGCATCAGATCGGCCGCCAACAGCAACCCGCGGCGGATGGCCGTTTGCGTCGCGTAGCCTTTCACGCGCTGCGTGGTCGGCAGGATCGAAGGGCCCGAACTGTGTGCGGGAATCGACCGGGTGGAGTGCTCGCAGGTGCTGCTCTGCGTGGCGGCGTCGGTCACCACGGATTGGTTCGTCTCGGTGTAGAAGCCTTTGTAGTAAACCTGGACCTCGTCCAGATGGAGACAAGTCTTGCCCGGCAGTTGGATCCGCACGTATCTTGCCGGCGTGCTATCGAGAGTCACGGCCAGCGGCTTGCCGTCGGTATGGCCGTAGAAGACGGTTCCGTCGTGTTGATAGGCTTGCTTGAAGTGGTTGCCGTCTTCCGAGAGCAGCACGATCAGCCGCGACGCCCGAGAGGCCGTATGATCGCACCGGTTGTAGATGTGAATCTGATCCAGCGGCATCGATCGTTTCAGATCGATCTGCCACCAGGGGTTTTCTTCCAGTTGGGTATGGAATCCCCACCGCCCGTCGGTCACGCCGTCGCAACCGCCGGCCGCGTCCTGTTGCGGCGTGATGGTGTCGCTCTGCGGGGCGGGAATTCCACGCACACGGTTCTCGCGAAGCCAATCGGCTCGAAGCATCTCGTCGGACACCGCGACGCTGGACAGCAGGCAACACGCACTGAAGACCACAAGGAGACAGCTGCGATTCATGACAAACTCCCCGTTTAGCGATTATCGTATCATTCTCCGGCCAATTTGCCGAATCGATTGGCTACGGCCAGCGCCGGGTCCAATGGCACTTCGACGCCCGTGGTCCCTTCGGGCACGTCGATGATGTCGAGATTCCTTGGCATCTTGCCCTCGAAGTGCGGCAGCCATCGGGCTTCCGCCTCGAACAGCTCTCGGACCATGTCGCGGGTCTCTTTCAGCCCCAGCACGGAGGAAGTCACCGGGTCCATGGCCACGGCCGCAAAGGCCAGCTCGGGGTCGGCCGTAACGGCCGCTTCGGCGGCGAGCATTTGCAGCGTGACGTTGCTACGATTTAGGGCGGCCAACTGCGACGGCAACTTGCCGACGTGCAACGGATGCAAGCCGGCCTTGTCGACGTAGATCGGAACTTCCACACAGGCCTCGCGCGGCAGGTTGCTGATGTAGCCTTCATGGTTGATGATATTGCCGTTGAGCCGGAACGGCTTGCCCGTCTCGATAGCTTCAAGGATGTACGAACAATAGTCGATGCTTCTCGGTTCGAGGTCGCCGCTTTCCAACGCGAAGACGTCTTCCTTCTTGAACTTCTCGGCGATGTCGTTGCAGAACCGGTAGCCGATGCCCGACTCGCCGCCAAAGAACGGCTGGTCGCAGTAGGTGTCCAACAGTTCGCGATTCGTCCGGAACCAGTACAAGTATTCGGAAAGATGGCCCGAGCTCTCGGTCATGAAGTAGCCGAAATGTCGGGCAACTTCGATGCGGACTTTGTCGTTGATGTAATACTCGGGCTTCTCGATGTTCTCGCGGAAGAGCGGATAGAGGTCCTTGCCGTCCTTCTCGAGCTTCAGGAACCAGGCCATGTGATTGATGCCCGCGGCCAGGAAATCGATCTCGTCTTTGTCCACGCCGACGTATCCGGAGATCAGATCCATCGTCGTCTGGATGCCGTGACACAAGCCGACGAAGGGGACGTCGGTCGACATGCCCATGCCGATCGAACAGGTACACATCGGGTTGACGTAGTTCAGCAAGATCGCGCTGGGGCAGATGGCTTCCATGTCGTGCATGATGTCCACGAGCACGGGAATGGTCCTCAACCCGCGCATCACGCCGCCGGGCCCCACGCACTGCCCGATACACTGGTCGACGCCGTATTTCATCGGGATTTCATAGTCGTATTTATAGGCTTCCATGCCGCCGATTTGAAACGTGGTGATCACATAATCGGCGTTCTCGAGCGCTTCCTTCCGGTCGGCCGTGGCAAAGACCTTTTGCGAGAGGTTGTTCTTCTTGATGACCTTGTTCACGTAGGCCTCGACGCTTTTCACTCTTTCCAAGGCCGGGTCCATCAGGGCCACGGTGGAATCCTCGAGTCCTGGGGTTTGCAGGATGTCGTTGGTCAGCGTGGTGCTAAACACCATACTCCCGGCGCCGATGATCGCAATTTTGGCCACGTTATACTCCTCTCGCTTGGTTCGGTTAGAAGACCCTACTGAGATCGAATATAATGCAATCGGGCCGCTTGGGCAAGCGGGTAGGGTGGGCTTTGCCCACCAAATTGCCGCGGTAATCTCGCGTTGCCCGCGTTCTGGCATTCGGGCGGCGACACTGGGGTGCCGTGGAAAAAGGGGGACAGGCACCGAGCCGGGAAGATTTCCGGCGGGTTTAGCATCTACTGATGCTCGGAGCCAGTCCCCCTTTTTCCACTCCACAAAACCGACCTACTCGAGCGTTGGCTCGACGATCTGGCCGGCTTCTTGCTCGGCCAGGTTTTCGTAGGAGCCGTAGAAATCGCTGTTGCAGTCGAGCCATAGCCCTAGCCGGTGCCATTGCTCGGCGGTCAGTTCTACGTCGTGGTGACCCCCTTGGAACATCTGATAGAGCTTCGACGCTCGGGCGCCGAATCGGCCGGGGGTCGTCACAGGTTGAGGGTCGAAACCGGCATTGTCCCAGAAAAACGCGTAGTTGCGCAGGCTGTTGTACGACGCATACCAGCCCGGGCCCGTTCCGCGTCCCGAGAGGTCGGGGCAGTCCTGGGTGCCCTTGGCGATCTGTTCGGCATGGCAACCGGTACACTTCTCTTCCAAGACGGGCTGGACCAACCGGGGGAAACTCAGCGGATTGGAGCCCGACACGTCGGGTGTGATCTTCGACGGCCCGCGGCGCAAGGCGGTCGGATAGGACGGGGGCGAACCGGCCGTCGACTCGCGCGGTGCATGGCAGCCCTTGCAGACCAGTTTCTCGCCGGGCGCCACCCAGGCCGCCGAACGCATCGATTGCACGGCCGTTCCCTGCTGATCGATGGCCTGGAAATAGACGGGCACCCCCACGGGCAACTCGAAGTGGGCACTGCCGTCCGCCTCGACCGGCACCGTGCCCAGCACTCGACGGGCGCCCTTCGAATCGCCGTAGCCGATCCGCGGTTCATTGGTAACCGGCGTGGTCTTGGGCAACAGTTGAATGATCCGCAGTTTCTCGATCCGCGTCCCTTCGGGAAACGGCAGCGTGCCGTGGTAGACGTTCATCACGGCCGCCGTGGCTGTCTCGGTAATGCCTTGTTGCAAAACGGTCGTTTCGTGCCTTGGTCGACCGGTCAGCGTCCCGTGGGGGATGATCGGCGGCGCCGTTCGAGACCGCAAGGGGATCGGCTTGTGGCAGGAGAATTCCGGATCGCGGTAGAGCAGTTCGCGGTTGCCGAACGAATCGATCAGGTAAAGTCCGTAGTTGTATTCGGCGTGATTCCCATTGCGCAGCCCGTCTCTGGCCCCGGCATAATAGACGCAAAGGTAGTAGTCTTCGCTCAAGGGCCAGGCCGTCGAGAACATGCCTTCGCCCCGATAGACGCCGTATTCCGACTCGGGGAACCACTGCTCGGGCGTCAGGCGGCGAACCATCGACATCCGCCCGTCGTCCTTTTCTCGCGGGTCGATGAGGACCAACGAGCCGTAGACTTGCGTGTGATGCCCACAGGCCGTGGCCACGAGTTTCTCGCTGCCGGGAATCGCGCGAACGTGCTGTTCCATGTGCGGCCGAGAACGCTCGTCGGTGGACCAGTTGCCGTGGATTGCGCGCGGGTCACGACCGTCGGGGTAGCAGGTCCACGGGTGATGGCCCTGGGAAAAGCCGCGGTCCACATAATCCCAGCGGGTGAACAGGATCATCCCGTCGTGGCCTACCGAAGGGTTCCACTCGTTGGTCTCATGGGGCGAAAGCATGGTGATGTCTGTGCCGTCGTCGTGCATCGAGTGGAGCGTATAGCTGGGCACGGGCCGTCCATGGCATCGACCGAACCCGCCGCGACGCTCCGAGATGAACACCACGCGGCCGCTGGGCAGGAAACACGGGTGCAGGTCGTTGGTCGGCCCGTCGGTCAGTTGCACCAGTTGCGTGCCGTCGACGTTCATCTTGAACACATGAAAGGTCGACTCGGGCGACCAGTGCGGCTCCCACTGATTGGGCCATTGGGGATAGATCTGTTGGGCCTCAGTGAAACAGAACAGGATCTGCTTGGCGTCGAAGCTCAACTCGGGCGCAAGGAACCCGCCGTCGAGCACCTTGCCGTGCAGGCGTCCCTCGACGCACGTATTAGACCCGGTCAGATCTCTCACCTCGGGCGAGTCGGAAAAGGCCTTCTGAAGCACAAACACTCCACCGCCCGGCTTGGCGTGGAAGCCGAAGTATTGGTCGCACATGTGCGACCCCTCTTGCCACGACGGTCCGTGAACCTCACGCTTGACGAAGAGAATCTTCTCGAAATCGAGCAGCCGGTTCTTGAAGCTGATCCGGCGTCGCAGCTTGCAAATCTGCAGGTAGAGTTCCCGGCGGGCCGCGGTGTCCGATACGGCCATCGTTTCGACTTGCCCGTGAAGCGAGTCTAGCTCTTGCTGTAGCGTATTCAGATCCACATTGTCCGACGATCTCTTGATATCTGCCAGCAATGCTTCGGTACGTCGGGCGACCACATCGGCCGGGTCGCGGTCGGTCGGAAGGATCAGCGACTCGCGACGAAAGACGGTCTGCTCGACACGGTCCAGAAAGATCTGCTCGCGAATCGCGATCTGACGCTTTAGCTGTTCGAACTGAAACAGCCACTCGCGCTGCAAGTCCAACTGAACCTCGGCGCCGGTCGTCACACCGGGACCGGGCGCCACTTCTTCGGTCGCACTCAAGCGAACCCCAACCGTTATCAGCACCACGACCGTTGCCACAATGGCTCGCCCGGAATCACGCATGGCTGATTAGACTCCAACTGTTGATTGCCCGCTACTATCTGGCGAAGGAATGCGAACCGTTCGAGGTTTCCATCCCCGAGCTGTTCGTTCTGTTGTTATTCGAAGCACCGGGCGTTGGGACAAAGGACAACATACTCTTGTATTATTGCAGTTCACGATCGTCACCGGCAACCCCCTTCGGCGGAGCAGAATCAGCCGTGAGAACCTTCGTTTGGGTCAGAGGAACCGAGCCGACAAAGTCTCTGCAACTGTCCGACCAGATAGAACGGCAGCGATACTAGCCGAAAAGCCTTCGGCTCTCGACCACTGACGCTAGTCGTCGCGTCGACGATCGACGGCGTGTCGGCATTGAATCGCAGTGCGAAATCGCGATTCTTTTCGACGAGGAACATGTGCAGCGATTTGAGCGTGCCGGTCTTTCCGGCCTTGACCTCGACCGGGACGATCTGCGTTGCAACTTGCATGAGGTAGTCGATCTCCGAGGACGTGTTATGCTTCTGTCGCATCCAACAGTACAACTGCGGCTCCTCGAAGCATCGTCCCGCATAAAGCAGATGCTGCCCGACAAACTGTTCGCAGACCGCACCGGAATTGATCAACATCACATCCCGTGTGGTTTGGATATCGGTAATGCTCACACCACAAGCTCGACACAGCAGTCCCACGTCGAGAAAGACCGTTTTGAAATGACGGTCGTTGACCTCTGCGCCAAGCGGGATTCCGTTGGCGTCACTATGCGGGATCCTTCGGATGATCCGGGCCATTTCGAGCAGGTGAAGCGATTTGCGCAACTCGCGGCTCTGTTCCTCGCGGTCGAGAGTCGTGTATTTGAGCTTCTGCCCCACCATCAGAGGCAGTCGGGAAAAGACCTTATGCAGCCTGTCGTGGTTCACTCGCGATCCGTACTTGTTGAAATCATCACGATACGTGGCGAGCACCCCTTCGAGTGTCCGTTCGACGGCGAGATACGACCCGGAGTCAGCGTAGACGCCGACCGCCGCGGGCATGCCGCCGACCACGCAATAGTCCCTGAAATCGTCCATCAGCCGCTCGTGGAGCGAGGCAAACGACTGGTCGGAAAACGTAAAGTTCCGCAACGCGTCGAGCCGTTTGTCCTTGCCCATGGCCAGAAGATACTCCTCGAACGTCATCGGCCCGAGGTGAAGATACTCGATCCGTCCGACCGGCATGGAAAAACGATGGTCTTCGAGCACGAATTCAAGCAACGAACCGGCAGCGACGATGTGTAACTCGGGCATCTGCTCGTAGAAATAACGTAGCGACGCGAAGACCTCCGGGGCGGCTTGAATCTCATCAAGGAAAAGCAGCGTCCGGCCCGGATTGATCGAGGTTAGATGGGCCGCCTCGAGCAACGCGATCGTTTTCTTTGGGCAGTGGCCCTCGAACAATCTCGCCGCTTGACGATCCTGCTCAAAATCGATCTCGACAAGATTTTCGAAACACTCATTGGCAAGCATTCTGGCAAGGTAGGATTTCCCGACCTGTCGCGCTCCGCGAATCACCAGCGGCTTGCGATCCGGACGATCTTTCCACTCTCTGAGGAATTGAATTGCGGACCGATACACGGCAATACCCTACAGTATCTGCGTATGATGCACTAAAGAACCTATTAATATATGCCACGTCGGGCTATTTGTCAAGGTGGATGACCGTCAAGCGACCTTGAATAGCTCGTCTGGGTGGTTGGATAAGTCGCATGTGCCGCTCGGTAGGTTGCGAAGACGCGCCGGACCAGTACAGAGTGACAGAGTACTCCTCAGCCTGAAAAGCTGGCTGCAAGGCAACCGACCAGCGAGCCCAGATACGCAATACGACTACACCTGGTCCGGAATGACGTACGGCGCCCGGTACGTACTCTTGAACAGGGCTTGGGCTTCGGAAGCGTCGCGGAGGTGCTCGGTCGTCGGATCGACTGCGATCTTGCGACCACCCAATCGGTAGCTGATGTTGCCGTAATGGACCATTAGACAACTGCGATGGCCCTTGGCAACGTCGGCGTTGGGGAGTTCCCGGCTGCGGATACAGGCGATGAAGTTTTCCTTGTGCTCCGGGTCGGGGAACCGGCCGTACTGCTGATCGATCACGACCGGCTCACGGCTCTTCGGACGGCCAAAGACTTGCCACCCGCCACCATGACGGCCCACGACCATCATGCCCTTGGTGCCGAAGATTTCGATTCGCGTCGAGTTCTGCATCCAGTAAGGGAACATGTCGGCGTTACGCACTCCGCCGTCGGTCTTCAGGAGGTAGCCGCCGAACAGTGTCAACTCGAAGCTGACCAGCAACTTGTCGAAGTCGTACAACGCCACTTGCGTGTCGGGGGTCTCGGCCGCGGCGGGATGAGCGAATCGGCCGCCGGTCGAGTAGACCGTCTTGGGATAGTCTACACCCAGTAGCCATCGGGCCAAATCGATCTGATGGCTCGCATCGTTGGCAATGTCTCCGCCCGAGTAACGCCATTGGTGATGCCAGCACCGGTACCACGACTCGTTATAGCGATGCTCCGGCGCCGGTCCGTTCCAGATATCCCAGTTCAGACCGGCCGGCGGATCACCGTCGGGCACGGTCGGGCAGTTTCCCCAAGGCGGTTTCTGGTTGTAAATCCGGCAAAAATGAATCGTACCGAGCCGCCCGTCATCGATGAACTTCTTGGCCGCCATGTTGTACGGGGCACTGCGGTTTTGGAACCCGACCTGAACGATCCGCTTGTACTTGCGTGCCGCCTCGATCATCTTTTGGCCTTCCCAACAACTCTGGGTCGGCGGCTTCTCGACATAGACGTCCTTACCTGCTTGGCAAGCCCATACGGTAGCCAGTGCATGCCAATGATCGGGTGTGGCGATCACCACCGCATCAATTGACTTCTCGTCGTACACCCGGCGCAAATCCTCGACACACTCGGGCATTCTGCCGCCTTGTCGTTCGGCGATCATTTTCGCGCGAGGACCGTGAACCTTCGAGTTCGGGTCAGCGATGTGGCTAAACTCGCAGTCACCCCGGTCGAGGAACCCTTGGGTCAATTGAGGCCCTCGACCTCCGGCGCCGATCAACCCCAAGATAAGCTTCTCATTGGCGGGCGCTGAGCGAACCGATTTCGCATTGGCAAGGATCGTCAACCCGGCAGCCACTGCCAGACCGGTGGTCTTCGAACGATTCAGAAAAGCACGACGATTCAGGCGTGTCATGGGAAGGTCCTCCAATAAAGGCGTGTACATCAAGTGCCGTGCGGCACAGAGCAGACGGCCGCACTGGCGGGAAAGGCGTCTTTCACCATTTTCGAATGATACCCGGTTCGTTACGCGTTTGTCAAACCAGAAGAGACGTGCGACGCGGATCGAAGACTTCCAGAGCATGTGCAACGCACTAAAGCAACTCGCAGGAAATAACATACCGACAGCCGGTGATCAGGATAGCGGCCAAGAAATCCGTTTTCTAGCCTTGCTCTGCCTATTCTATCCGTGATATCCGTGGAATCCGTGGTTTCTTTCCTCTTCTTCTTTTCTTTTATCCTGATCATTCTGTTATCCTGTCCAAAACCAAGGCTTCCTTTTCCTTTTTCCCCCTTTCCCTTTTTTCCTTCCTGAATCATTACTCCTGGAACGCCTACAGCATCCCCAGCGGATCGACATCCGCGATCCACTGCACCTCCTTGGGGGGCTTCAATTGCTCGGTCGCCCGGCGAACCGCCTCGCGCAGCTTGTCGCCGTCGGGGCCCTGTATCTGGATTTGGAAGCGATACTTGCCCCGCAGCCGAGCAAACGGCGCCGGCGCCGGGCCGAGCACTCGGGCGTCCGCTTCGACCTCGGTCAATGCGGCCGAGACGCGCTGGGCCACCTCGGCCGAAAACGCTTCGACCGTCTGGGCAATCGGACCGCGGATTACCAGCCGGATCATGCTGGTGAACGGCGGATACTTCAGCATCTTTCTGATCGGCAATTCCTGGGCGGCAAACGCACCGAAGTCGTGCCGCACGGCCGCCCGGATCGCCGGATGGTCCGGATTGGACGTCTGCACCAAGACCCGGCCGCCTTTCGGTCCGCGACCCGTCCGACCGGCCACCTGGGTCACCAATTGGAACGTCCGCTCGGCCGCACGGAAGTCGGGCAAGTGCAACGCCGTATCGGCATCGATCACACCGACCAGCGTCACGTTGGGGAAGTCGAGCCCCTTGGCAATCATCTGGGTGCCCAACAGGATCTGCACCTTGCCCGAGCGGAACGAATCGAGCGCCCGTTGGTGGCTGCCGCGTCCCTGCATGCTGTCGCTGTCCATCCTTAGGCAGGCCGCGTCGGGGAACCTCGCACGGACCTCCGCCTCCAAACGCTGCGTTCCCCGGCCGCCGTAACGAATGCCCTCGAAGTCGCACTTAGGGCACGCCACCGGGGCCGGCTCGTGGTAATCGCAATAGTGGCACAACGCGATCTCTTCCGTGCGGTGATGGGTCAGCGAGATGTCGCAATCCGGACATCGCAACGCATGACCGCAAGCGGGACACTGAATATGGGTCGCGAAACCACGCCGGTTCAGCAGCAGAATGACTTGCCCGTCGGCGTCCAAGGCCGAACGGATCGCGGTGTGCAATTGCCGACCGATCGCGCCGCGCGACTGCCGACGCATGGCCTCGTTGCGCAGGTCGATGGTTCCCGCCGCGGGCAACGGCCGGTCCGAGACCCGACGCGGCATCTCGACCAACGTATACTCGCCCGTCGTGGCCCGATGCCAACTCTCCAGCGACGGCGTGGCCGAGCCGAGAACCAAGGGAACCTCTTCGTCGGTGGCCCGGGCAATCGCCACGTCCCGGGCGTGGTAGCGGGGGGCCGTCTCCTGCTTGAACGACGACTCGTGCTCCTCGTCCAAGACGATCAGTCCGAGATTGGGCGTGGGGGCAAAGATCGCGCTGCGGGCGCCCACCACGACCGGCACCTCGCCCGCCGCAATCTTCTGCCAGTGCCAATGACGCTCGGCGTCGGTCATGTGGCTGTGCAACACGGCCAC
>CAYYOX010000196.1:0-10833 GCA_964473065.1 uncultured Planctomycetaceae bacterium
GATACTTGGCAGCTTCCCTGCCCAATTCCGTGCCAACTGGTTGTTTCGACATTTCAGTAACTCCTCTCTGTTTAAGTTTACTTAAAGCAAGACCCATGTGTTTGGCTCAGTCGAAAGAACTCTTCGCACATGGCGTCAACGGCCTCTTGGGTGTGCCCGGCGCCCACAGGGTCAGCGTACCATTTTGCAATGAAGCCGCCCTTAGGGCAACCCAGTGTAGCGACCAACTTCCGGCAATAGGCTCGGATGTCGTCGAGAGAGCCATGCGCCATGGTCGCCTGTATATCGACCGGGCACCAGAATGTGATGCGCCCGCCGAACCGCTGTCCCAGCGCGTCAACCCCCATATTCTCTTGTTGATCCATTTCGACCGCGTCCAGTCCGATCTCAATGAGATCATCAAGGATGCTGGTGATGTCGCCACAACTGTGCAGAAACGTCAGAAGCCCGGCATCGTGGGCAGCCTGGTAGACTCGGGCGTACCGTGGTTTCCATATATCTCTGAACGATTCAGGTGAGATCATCAGGCCGTTCTGCAGGCCCCAGTCGTCACACCACATATAGCCATCGGCCCCTGCCTCTGCAAAGCGTTCGATCGCGTATAGATTCATGTCGACCAGTACGTCGATCAAGCGGCCCAACTCCGCTGGGGCGGCGTGTATGTCTACCCAGGTGTCCTCAAGTCCCCGAAGGAAATGCACCCGTTCGTAGAGAGAGATGCCCTCGGCCAAGAGAAACTTGTCTCCGGCTCGGTCACGGGCGCCGGCCAAGTCTACCCACCGGGTCTCATCTCGCATATCGGGCATCTTCAGACTGTCCCAATCGGCCCAGTCTCTCAGGGGATGCTCCTTCACTTCTCCCAGCTTGGAGACTCCTATGTTCTCCCATACGCAACCCCACTCATCCTTTCCCCGCTTGGGGCGTGCGTCCGGTGACGGACTCATTTCGACGTCGGCAAAATCCGAACCGTACTGCTGGGTGAGTACGTAGGGGATTCGATCCGGCCGCTGGAATCGGACCGTCTTCTGCACGACCTCACGGGGCGTCATTGGCATTCTATGCTCTCCTGCCGAACATCGGCGCTGACTCTAATCTTCATCTTCAATACCAAACCGAATCTTGCCCATGCAGCTTTTCAGGACGAGACCGCTCAGCACGGCGACCACCGTGTAGGCGACTCCCCAAAGCCACTCGTGGAAGATAAACTTCCCGACGCCGAGCAATATGGCGAAAAGGAACACCGTACAGGAAAGCCACGCCATGAAACTGATGCCGAACTGCGCGCTGATCGGATCAATCCGGGTCATCTCAGCTATCTTGCGCCAGCCGGGACCGCCGACACGCAACCGCTTATAGAATTCGATCGTTTGGGGGCTTGGCTTGCTCGAGGTGAGCCAGGCTACCAGTATCCAGATCGCCAGCACGGCGAAGATGATGATTGTCACTCTGACGGCAAAAAAGTCCGCGCCGGCCCGATCAGGTATGGTGTATTGCAGCAACGGCCCCAAGATAAACGTCGAACCTATGGCCGCAATTTCAGAATAGACATTAATGCGCCACCAGTACCATCGGGCAATGGTGATTGTTCCTACGCCGGCAAACAGCAAACCAGTGAACTTGAACACCGCGAGAACACTGCTGAGCTTCGATGTCACAAGCAGGGCAATGAGGACCAAGACAAGCATTCCGATCCTGGAAACGAGAATGTAATGTTTCTCATCACGCCCCGGGGCGATAAACGGGCGGTACAGGTCGTTCACAAAATAGGCGGTGCCGACATTCAAATGGGTATCGAGAGTGCTCATGAAGGCCGCCAGCATCGCGCAGACCATGATCCCCTTGAAGCCCATCGGCAGGAACTTGTTCATCATCAGGGGGAAGGACTGCTCGGGATCGTCCAGGACGGGGAAGTAATAGAGCGACATCACAGCAACGATAATCCAGGGCCAGGGACGGATGACATAGTTGCAGATGTTAAACCACAGAAAGGCCAGCATCGAATCCCGCTCGGATTTTGCCGCCAGCATTCTCTGCACGTGGTAACTGCTGCCTGCTACTTCCGACGACCAGAAAATGCCCAGGTAGACAAAGAAGGAGAAACTCAATACGTTGAAGGTGCTCAAGTCGGGAAAGAAGTTTAAGACGGCCGGATCAAAACCGTCGACGCTTTGAAGCTTCGCCATGAAGCCCTCGCCCGCCGAGGCGTCTTGATAAACGAAGACGGCCAGGACAATCGAGCCGACCATGGCCAGGGTGAACTGGATCAGGTCTGTGTAGACCACCCCGTAAAGACCCGAAAGGGCCGAATACAAGACCGCGATCGCACCGAGAACCATCAGCAACAGCATCGTTGGGTTAACCCCGCCGATCAAAGGGACCTCGAAAAGAACCGTGTCGGGAAGATCGAGCATCACCGTCATTAGCTTGGCCATTCCCAGCGTGGCTGATGCCATGATCGTACAGTTGATAAGAATGCCGTCAAAAAAGACTTTGAATATTCTCAACACGTTCCTTGCGGTGCAGGGGTCGTAGCGCTGAACGATGAATTCAATTTCGGTAAGTGCTTTGCTCCTCCTCCATAGACGGGCGAAGAAAAAGACACACGCGATCTGCCCTATGGCCGCATTCCACCAGAGCCAGTTCTGGAATATGCCATCGGTTCGCGTTAGCCCGGCGACGAACAGCGGCGTATCGGCAGCGAAGGTTGTGGCAACGATACTCGTCCCGGCAACAAACCACCCCAGGGACCTGCCCGCCACAAAAAAATCGGTCGTGCTGCGTGCGGCCCGTTTGGAAAAATAGACGCCTACTGCAACAGCAGTGACCAGATACAACCCGATAATAGCCCAATCGATTGCGTGCATAAGGCGGACGCTCCTTCAGCGGCGATCATTTATTCTGCCTTGGCCAACTCGTCGCGATGTTCATAGACTTTCTCGAATGCATCGGCAATGTCGTCCATGTCGTTGCGCGTGCCCAGCAGGAGGTTTTGTTCCAGCCAGCCGCCTTGCACGTCGCAGATCGTCTCGGAGTTCGGGTACGCGGTCTTGCGATAATCCAACTCCGGACGTACGGAACGGTAGCCCGTATAGGGGCCGAAAGCCAGGTTTTCGAACAGCGGCTGCCGATGCAACGGCAGCATGTAGCCCGCACAGGCGGGAATTCCCTCGGCCGACAACGCTTCGACCATCGCGTTGCGGGAAACGCCCAAGACGTCGGGATCGATCCGGAAGGTGAACAAGTGATAGCCGTGCCGTCGGCAGTCGTTTCCGCGAGCCTGGGTAAAGACGCCGGGGATCTTTTCCAGGCGTGCGGCCAGGTACTTGCCGTTCTCCTCGCGCGTATTGACTTGTTCGTCGAGACGATCGAACTGCGCGTTCAGCAGGGCGCCTTGGAATTCCCCCAGCCGGTAATTGCCGCTGATCACATGATGTTCGTACCAAGGTCCGCCTTCCATCCGGCCACAATTGTGGATCGAACGGCAGCGCTCGGCCAATTGGTCGTCGTTGGTCAGGATGATGCCCCCTTCGCCGCTATTAAGATTCTTGCTCGACTGGAAGGAAAATGTTCCCATGTGCCCGATCGCGCCGACGCGTGTGTCTTTGTACTGGGCCCCGTGGGCATGGGCCGAGTCCTCGATTACGATCAACCCGTGTTGATCGGCGATTTTCATGATCGCGTCCAAATTGACCGGCATTCCGGCAAGGTGTACGGGAATGATCGCCCGGGTTCGCGGCGTAATGGCGGCCGCGATCTTTTCGGGATCGATATTCAGCGTCTCCAACTCGATGTCGGCAAACACGGGCGTCGCGTTGGCCTCCACAACGGCCGTGGCCGTGGCCAGGAACGTGTAGGGCGGCACGATCACTTCATCGCCCGCTTCGATCCCGGCCGCCAGCAGCGCCACCCGAAGCGCCACCGAGCCGTTGAATACGGCAATCCCGTGCTTGGCCTGCTGATATTCGGCAAATCGCCGTTCGAAGGTCTCGACTTCGTCGCCGTCGAGCCGACCCCACTTGCCGCTGCGCAGGGCACGGATCAGCGCGTCTTCTTCCTCTTGGCCAAAAACGGGCCACGACGGAAATGGTTCGGTTCGTAGGGGTGCTCCGCCATGAATGGCTAGTTTCTTAGTCATCGAACTTGTCTCTCCAGCGTCTTTTCCGCTCTCTATTTCATGCTCAGGTCGAATTGACCGGGCTAACGCCAAGAGCCGGAGTTTAGCAACAATTGCGAGTATTGCAAGTACCCCGTTGCCGAAAACTCCAGAACTTGACCGATACAGCCAACGCAGATATGCTGTATCCGTGCAAGTTAGTTGCTGGGGGGCGCGATGTTAGAATGGGCTGTGATTCAAGCCCGCAACGGCCCCAGACTCAACCCAAATGGGAAATTTCGGCTAATTGACCGACCGACGTTGTTTCTTATCATCCAGGAACCGCAGCCAAGGAGTACGCTGTGCGAGATATTCGAATTGCCGCGGCCCAGTTCGAGGCCCGTGACGACGACAAGCAGTACAACCTGGGCCGAATAGAATTGCTGGCCCAACGCGCGGTCGATCAGGGGGCCCAGATCGTCAGTTTCCATGAAGGCTGCATCACCGGCTACACGTTCCTTGAAACCCTGTCTCGGCCGCAGCTTGCCGCGTTGGCCGAACCGGTGCCCGACGGCCCCAGCACGCAACGGCTGATCGCGATCTCGAAAGCTTTGGGTGTCCCCTTGCTGGCCGGGCTGATCGAAGAAGCCGACGGCCAATTGTACAACACCTACGTTGCCGTAGCCCCCGAAGGGTTCGTCGCTCGACACCGCAAGCTCCACGCGTTTGTCAGCAAACACTTGAGCTGGGGTGACGAGTTGGAAGTGTTCCAGCTGGGCGACATTCGATGCGGTATCCTCACTTGTTACGACAACAATCTGGTCGAAAACCCGCGGATCCTGGCGCTGCAAGGCGCCGAAGTGATCTTTGCCCCGCATGTCACGTGCGGATTACCCAGCCCGATGCCCGGCCGCGGGAAGATCGACAAGCAACTTTGGGACAATCGGCATCGTGATCCGGTCGCGTTGCGCATGGAGTTCGACGGTCCCAAGGGTCGGGCTTGGCTGATGCGATGGCTGCCGGCCCGGGCATACGAAAACGGCGTGTACTACATCTTCACCAATCCGATTGGCGTGGACCACGACACGATCAAGACCGGCGGCGCGATGATCCTCGACCCGTTCGGCGAAGTGATTGTCGAATCGCGAGCGTTGGACGACGACGTGGTGGTCGGCCTGTGTACGGCAGAGAAGATCCCGCTTTCCGGCGGGCGCCGTTACCTCAAGGCCCGACGTCCAGAGCTCTACGCCAAGTTGATCGAGCCCTTGCCGGACGGCCAGAAGCCGGAAGTCCGCCCCGGCTGGCGCATGACGCAGTAGGCAGGCTCAGTTCGCCGGATGCCGCTCAATAGGCTCCAAATATGGCGGTTATCTTGCCATAAATGGGGTTGAAAGCCAACCTGCCAGCCTCTAGTGTAAAGGGTTTGGCTAGGTAGCTGTTGATTGAACGGCCAAAAGGGCGCCATGCTCCTGATAGACGGGACCATCGCCTGTTTCGTTTTGGAATAGGCGATTGCTCCAAGGCATCGAGGCAAGTTGCGAAGAAGTTTCTTAAGCAGACACGAATAGATCCTAATTGGTAAGCAAACAACAAAAAGGAGAAATCACGATGACAACGAACTTTGCGAGAATGGATAAAGCAACGAATCGAATGCGAGCCTTGCTTGGCATGGCTCTGTTAATCGGCACGTCGTCTGCCTTGCAGGCACAGGAAACCGTGCTGGTCGAGGACGGCCAAGGGCGCTGCACGATCGTGGTGCCGGCGACGGAAAAGGAAAAGGCCAGTCTCGAGCCCGCCGCCGAGGATCTGGCCTATCATCTGCAGAAGATGTCGGGGGCAAGCATCCCGATCGTCAGCGATCCTGATGCTGTCCAGGGCGTGCCGATCTATATTGGGGTCAAGCCGGAGGGCATCAGTCTTCCCGTCGATTTGGCCGACCAGTCAAAATTCTGGCCCGACGGGTATCTGATCGTGGCCGACGGCGAGAAGGTCATTTTGGCGGCGCCGAGGATCGAAGGCGTTCGGAATGCCGTATACGGTCTGCTGGAGGATCACCTCGGCTGCCATTGGTTTGCGCCGGGCAAGATAGGCGAGCACATCCCCAAAAGATCCACCGTGAAACTGAACTTGCCGCGCGGCTTTCAGGTCGCGAAGCCAAGTCAGGAGGTCAGATCGCCCTTTCCCAGCAGTACACGGCCGTTGGGAAGCGACTTGGATGCCCCCGGCGTACCCGAAACTCTCACTCTGGCAAGATGGCTCAGACGGAACCGCCACGGCGGAGCGCGGGGCTACTACGGGCATAATTGGTATCGGATTTACACCCGGGAACTCTTGCAGAAACAGCCCGACCTGGCGCCGTTCTACAACGGAAAGCGGAACCCCGAGATCTCTGCACACGGTGGGCAGGTGTGCCTGTCGAACCCCAAGGTCGTCGATATCGCCGTCGACTACTTCACCCAGTTTTTCAACGACAATCCCCAATATGATTTCTACTCCTTTGCCGCAAACGACGGCAAGGGGTGGTGCGAGTGCGACAACTGCAAAGCCATGGCTTCGAACGATGCCGGGCGCGTGTTGATCGTCGCCAACAAGGTGCTAGAAAGGCTTGACGAAATTCACCCCGGCAAAGGATTGGCTATCCAGGTTTACGGCTCGATCTTCTTCCCTCCCGAAGAGCCCATCAAGGCCCATCCCAACCTGATCGGCTTGGTCTGCTCGGCGAACATCAAGGAGAAACCGTGGATGGATCAAATCAAGCCCAAGACGGACGACCATCCGGATGCCATCTCCTATCGGCGGGATGTCGAAAAGTGGATGAAGATCCTGTCGGCCGCTATTAACTACGACTACATCGGCTGGTTCCCTGGGCCTTACACGATGTATAACAAGCTGCAGGCGGATCACGACTACCGGGTCAAGTTGGGTTTCATCGGCGACGGCTCCGAGTATCTTGACCGAAATATGGGCACGGATGTCCACGCCTGGCTTGCGATGCGCATGGGCTGGGATCAGAAGCTTCGCGTAAACGACCTGCTCGGGCAGTTCTATCCCGACTACTTCGGCGCGGCTGCCGAGGACATGCGTTACATCTACCAAAGCTTCGAGGACCACATGCGAACCGCGGACGCCCCATGCGTGCATGAGGTCGAGCTATCCAAGGCGATCGGACTCTACCCACTGGACCTGTTGGATGATTCGCTGGCAAGGATCGCTGTAGCCAAGGAAAAAGCGGGAAGCGACCTGACGATCTTGGCTCGCATCGAGCGGGACGAGCAGTGCCTGACGTTTACCCGGCTGTTCGTCGAGATATACACTTCTTCCAGGGCCTATTACGATACGAGAGACCCCGAGGACCAGCGGAAAGCTATTGCCGCCGCGGATGCGTATGTCGAACTCCATGACCGCCTCCATTATGGATTGCCGGCATCCACGAAGGGCCTGTTCGAGCCCTTCCTGGTGACCAAGCCGGGCCGCTTCAATCTCCCAGACTATCTCGCCCGGGGAGACGGCAAGTCCTGGCGAGCCAAGAGTTGCTCGGGATTCAAGCCGGGTGACTGGGGACTCGATCTCGCACCGCACACCAAAGGTGAGATCGTCTACGATATTCGGACCTCGAAGAATCTGACGTTCAAGGACGCCAAGTGTGATATCATGTCGCCCGGGCAGATCGCGGTCGAGATCTCATTGGACCAGGGCAAAACATGGCAGAATGTCCCCGCGGATTCCGACACGACCCAGTCGCGCGACCTTGGCCGCGGCGTGGTCGGCAGAAACCAGTTCCTGATCAAGTTCAAAGCGCATAACGACTCGGCGGAGCAAGCCATGCTGATGGATCAACTCGAGATAACCGGAAACGCCGAGTAGCGGCAGCTTGTTCTAACGGGCATCCTCTGCAGGCTGTTCCATCAGGAAGAGGTTCTGGTCGGAGCCAACGTGCCACGTCCCGAACGCCATCAGCAGGTCCGCCTTGCCGTTGCCGTCCAGGTCCTGAGCGCCCGTGCCTTTTCGTTTTCTTTCCGAAGCGGCCATGAATGCGTGACTGCGATCTCCGATCTCGAACAGCGGTATCGTGGGGCTCGGCAGGAAGGAGATGGCATAGAGCCGTTCTCCCCGGCCGTTCCACACCGAGAAGATGCCGTCCGTATTGACGCCTCCCGTGAAAACAAGCAAATCGGTGACTCCGTCGCCGTCCCAGTCGCCGATTGCGCAAAGCCCGCAAACTGCGTCCCGCCTCCAAAGCTGATTGCCCTTGCAATCCCACATATAAATACCGCCTGGTCTGCCCGTACAAATAAGTTCGATGCCCGGCACATCAGGCGCGAAGTCGGCAACCACGGCGTATTGAGCATGGCGCAACCCCTGAGGCCTGTAGTCGATCATGAATTTACGTTTACCTGTCATGGCGTCGACAACGTAGAACGGACCTTTGCTGGAGCCGCAACCTTCGTGATCGTAGATGAAATCCGACCTGCCGTCCTTATCGAAATCGCCGCAGAGCATCACGTCGGAGTGCTCTTTCTGCGTCGTGTCCTGCCAAAGCAGTTTCCCCTGGGGGCTGAAAGCATTCGTCACGCCGGTTGTATTGACGAACACCTCGTCGAGGCCGTCTCCGTCGGCGTCGGCAGTGTAAATGTCATGGCCGAAATCGTAGGCTTTGTTCGTGGTGCTATCGTACGTCCACAGCATTTCCCCTTGGTGATCGAGACAAACGAGCGTCGTACCGCCGCGTACCACGACGCCGAGTTTCTTCGGGTCCTGGAAATGCCCCAAAGTGCTGACGTAAATATCGGTCGTGCCATACTTCTTCGCTAGATCGACCTTCCAGTTGGTCTTGCCCGTTTGAGCATCGAAGCAGAAAACCCAGCCCGGAATGGCGGTAACCACCTCGAACTTCCCGTCCGCATCGAGGTCTTCAACGTAAAGCTGATCGACATTCATAAAACCATGGGGCATGTCCTCGCTTCTCCAGATGACGCTGCGGTCCTCATAGTCAAGACGCTCGACTGCGCCGGCCCGCTCTCGGGTGTCATCGTCATTGACCCTGTCGATCAAGGCCGAGGCAAAAATATCAGGCTCGCCGTCGCCGTCAACATCCACGATATCCGATTGAACGGCGTTGTAGGCCTTGGTCTTGCTGCCGTCGGGTCCGAGGATCTCCCAGCGTTTCTTTACTCCGGGGACTTTTTCCCAGGTGGAGTCTTTAATCTTCAGCAGGTTCACTCGGACGATCTTTCCGAACTCATCGGTGCCGACCTCGAACTCGCCTTCAGGAAGCTTGTCCAGATTCCTGGAATAGCCGCCGAAGCGGGATCGGCCCACGCCAACGGTCCCATCGGGGGCCTCGTCAACGTCTTTGGGTATCTGCCAGTCGCCGATCGCTTTCTTGTTAATCTTGACCTCTGGCGAAGGCGTTTCCGCGGCGAGACAAGCCGAGATTGTCAAACTGCATGAGACGCAACAGATACAAATCGACATCAACAAACGGTTCCGCTTGACTTTCATCCCAGCCTCCACAAATCCTTGTTCAAATGCGTTCAAGCCCCGGCTCATGCCAGGAGACCAACTTAAACGGCCCAGAGTTGAGTTTAGCAACAACTGTTACGATTGCAAGCAATGTCCCCAAAGAGCAGGAGATCTGCAAAGTCGATTTTTGCGGAGTGGAAAAAGGGGACTGGCTCCGAGCATGAATAGGTGCTAAACCCGCTGGAAATCTTCCCGGCTCGGTGCCTGTCCCCCTTTTCCACGGCCCATTCTGGGTTAGGGGCTTCGTTTACTTGCGCAACAGCCACTCGATGGCGGCCGATTCCTTTTCGTCTTCGTCGCCGCGGTAGAGTGTGATCTTGTTTGGCTCACCCGCGGCCCGGTAGGCGGCCGCTGCAAGGGCGGGCGTTTGCGCGCCTTCGCCGGCCAACCAGATCGGTCGCGGCGCGGCCAAGGCGATGATGCCCGGCAGGTCGCCGTACTTGGCGCCCCCGGGCAGGAAGTCGGGATCGTCCAACGCCGTAACGTCCGCAAAGCGGAACCCGGCCGTATCGATCACCGCCCCGTCAACCGCATCACCCGCCTGGGCCATGGCGGCAGCCACCCAATGCCCTGCTCCGTCGAGCCCGACCAAGTAGACGTTCTCGGCCGGTTCTTCGTGATGTTTCACCAAGGAGACCAACGTGAGGATGTCGTGGACCCGCCGTGCGAAGACCGGATCGTTGTACCCGAAGGTGAAACCCGCGTAGTTATAGTCGATTTCATCATAGGCGCCTTCCTTGGCCGGTCGAGTCTTGGCGATCGGGTTTCCGTCGTCGGTAAACTCCCCTTGGCCGAACAGGTCGACGCCAATCACTGCCGTGCCGGTTGCCATGATTCGCATGACTTCCGGTTTGGGCTCTCCCTGATCGTCGAACAACGACTGCTTGCCCTGCTTGTCAACCCAGATCACGACGTTCTTGTTCCACTTCTTGTGTTCCCTCGGCCCCAAGGCGACGATCGGGAGTTCCTCGCCTCGGTCCGCATACCGCACCAACCCCGTTATCAACCCGTACTCACCGAACGAGTTCTCCTTGCCCGGCGATAGCTTCAAGGCGCCTGGCGCGGCCAAACCGCGGCCGATCATCGTGTCGATCGCTCCGCCGACGATCTCGCGATACTTGGCCAATTCCTCTCGATTGCTCGGCGTCAGGGCGGCCATCTGCCTGCGGCTGTCGTCGGTCATCCAACGCAACAAGGCCCGTTCGTGCTCGTCGCCG
>CAYYOX010000197.1:0-10794 GCA_964473065.1 uncultured Planctomycetaceae bacterium
CCTCGCCCCCGGACCCTCGCCCAAAGGGAGAGGGGCGGTTGAATTGGCGTGTGGCAAAAGGCAAACCGGTACCCCATGCCCGCTAACTCCGATCGACCGCTGAGGGTTCTCGAGCGCCGCCGTGTGATGCGGCTGGCGTATCGCAATGGGGCGATTTGGGCCGTCGGCAACGGGCTGGTTAGTACGACCTTGATCGTCTATCTGGCCCAGGACTTGGGGGCCAAACGCATCGGGTTGGGGATCGGCCTGATCCTGGCCGCTCGGCATGTGGTCGGACTGTTGCGATTGAGCGCACCGGCGGTGATCGGCCGCTGGGTCGATCGGAAGCGATTCTGCCTGGGCGCCTATCTGGCGGCCGCACTGCTGCTGATGACGTTGCCGCTGGTCGCCGCGCCGGGGATCCTGCCGTCGGCCGAGAGTTCCTTGACCGCGCTGGTCGCGCTATGGTGCGTCTACCACCTGCTGCAATACGCGGGCACGATCGCCTTGTGGTCGTGGTGGGCCGATCTGGTCCCGTTGCGAATTCGCGGGCGATTCCTGGGCATCAGACAGCGTTGGATCATTGCCGGCGAAGCGACTGCCATGTTGGCCAGCGGCTGGTTTATCTATGAGTGGCAAAGTCGGTTTCCCGATCAGTTGCGATGGATTGCCTACGCCGTCTCGGCCGCGTTGGGTGCGTGCTGCATGGTGGGGGCCTTGGTTCCTTTGGCTCGAATTCCGCGGATGGCCGTCAGCCCCATGGTGCAACGCGGCGCGGCGCTACGCGAGTTGCTGGCCCCGTTGGCCGACGGGCCGTTTCTGCGACTGTTGTTGTTCGGTTGCTGGTTCTCGTTTTCCAACGGACTGACCCAGTCGGTGCAGTACTCGTTTCCCAAGCAGGTTCTCGGCGCGAGTCTGTTTCTGATGCTGGCTTTGCAAACGGGCATGCGCGCGGGTCAGTTGACCGTCAGCCCGTGGGTCGGCCGCACGGCGGACCGCCTGGGTAATCGGCCCGTAATGCTGGTGAGCCTATTGCTGGTGGCTCAGGGTCCGTTGTTCTATTTCTTCTCGATAGCCGGGCAGTGGTGGTGGTTCGCCGGGGCCTGGGTCGTATGGATCGGCTACGCGGGCTTGAACATCTGCCTGCCCAATCTGCTGCTGAAACTCTCGCCAGCCGACGGCAACACGCCGCACATCGCCACCTACTACGCCGTGACCGGGTTGTGCTACGCGCTGAACACGATCCTCGGCGGCGCGCTCTTCGACCGGTTCGGCGAGCAGAGTTTCGCGTGGTTTGGCGGGATGACCCTCGACTACTACGGCATGATGTTCCTGCTGGGCTGGGTCGCCCGATGCCTGGGGCTGATTGCCCTGCTGCTGGTCATTGAAGGCCCGAATCGGCCGATTCGGGTACGCTGAAGCACGAGTTCTGCCGAAATGGCAGGGATTTTCGGCCACAAAATCCACAGATTTTCCGTCGCATCTGCTTTTCTAGGGACGTAAAATGTTGTATAGAAACCCCTTATTGATGATGTGGGACCCCAGGCCGGGAAAACGGGCGGCGATGGTATCCCAATTGCACACCATCTGAGGTGAGTTCCACCGAACAAGGTATTATGGCCATGTTAATTCAGTCCCCCTCACTGCTGATCACCGACGACGACCCGAGCTTTCGGGAGACGCTGCAAGTGGTCTTCGAGCCCGAGGGGTTCAATACCCTGCTGGCAAGTGACGGCGAAGAGGCCTTGGAAATCGTCCGCACCCGGGAAGTGCACTTGGTGATTCTGGACATGCACATGCCCAAGCTGACCGGATTGGAGACGCTTCGGCTGCTGAAGCGGTTCCGGTCGACGCTGCCGTGCATTCTGCTCTCAGCCCGACTGGACGAGTTGATCATCAAGCAGGCCCGACTGGCCGAGGCCTTTTCGGTGTTGGCCAAGCCGATCACCCGCCGCCAACTCACCGGCGTCGTTCGCCTGGCTCTGAAGCGAACGTACGACTGGCCCGAGTAGCCGATTCAACCTCCCCTCTCCCTTTGGGAGAGGGGACTAGGTCTTTACTCGCCGAGGCTGCTTAACAGTTTGTCGACGGCCTGTGCGACGTTGCGGTCCTTCTTGGCGGTCTGGTCTTTCGTGGCCGACTCCTCGAACTGGTAGAGCCAAATCGCTTCGAGGCTCTCTGCCTTCGCTTTGACGGTTTGCTTCAGGGCCGCGTCGTGCAGTCGGGCCTTGCCCGTTTGCGGGACGACGTCGGACGTGGCGGCCAAGGCCGACTCGCTCTTCGTGCTCTTCGCGCTCTTCGCACCGGAGAGATCGATCAACTCCAACTCGGTCAACGCCCAAGTTTGGTTGTTTCGGGCGATCAGCGTGTCGATGGCGTTGACCCGACGGTCGCGGTTGAAGTCGTACTCGGTGGCGATGTCGGCCGGATACCAGAAGGGATGCGGGTTGTTGCGCGTGTCGAGCACATCGACTGCATCGACCCTGGCGTTGTTGGGCGAGTTGCCCGTCTCGCCGACCGCATTGCCGAAGTAGAAGACATCGTTGGCGAGCAATCCGGTATCGCCGGTAAGCACGGTGACTTCCAGCCAATCGTTTCGGATGGCGTAGTCGTCGAACGTGAGCACGATACGGTCGGATCCGCCGAGCCCTTCGTTCTCTCGCAAGGTGACCGTGGGTGTAATGGCCAGCGGGGTCCAACTCGCGGGGTCGCTGCTGTTGCCCACGGCGAACGAGAAGTCGTCGGCGGCAATGCCGGCCGGATTGCTGACGTTCGTGACGTCGACCATGATCCCGTTGATGCCGCGGGAGTAGCTGGTGTAGTTGAGGAAGCTGGCCGTTTCGCCGGGCATCAAGGCCGCCTTGTCGGTGGCGATCGCGTCGTCGTCGCTATACCCCTTGGCTTCGTTGTCGTAGGACGAGTTGTTGTAGAACGCGTGCCGGCCGACGACTCCGGAGGTCGACGAAGCGAAGCCGGGCGTCGGCGGAGCATCCGTCCAGCTTTCGTGCTTGGTCCACGTGGCGGCGTCGGCGCCGGGGTCGATGATGTTCAGCGAATAACCTTCGCCGTCGGTCGACGGATACCAGGTGTCGTTGTAGTCGAACCGCAGCAGGGCCGCATCCAGCGGCGAGGCCAGTTTCAGCGTTACGTCTTCGCCGCCGTTGCTCAGCGCGCCGGTGTACTGGCCGGCGATGTTCACACCCCAGTCGTAGATCGACTCGAACACGATCTGGTTGCGAACCACCACCGTATACTCACCCGGGGCGAGCGACGTGCCTTCGGGGAAGACGAAATTGACGCCGTTGGTCAGCCGCACGCCGGACAGGTCGAGCGTCGAGCCGCTGATATTCTGCAACTCGATGAACTCGGCCTCGGCATTGCCGGCCGGATGATACATCATCTCGGTAATCCGCAGCCCTTCGAGCACCTTCATGGCCTCGGCGATCCCGCTGTCGTCGACCGAGTTGACGGTGGCGTCAAGGGTCAGGCCGAAGACGATGTCGGAGCTACCGGCGGTTGCTTGATGCACTTCGACGGCGATCACGTTATCGCCTTGTTGCAGGACGTTGGTGGGCAGGACGAACGGACCTTCGTAGGTCGCGTTACCCACTGCCCCTCCGCTCGCGAGCGTCAGGTAATTGAACGCGCCGGTAGTCATGCGGATTCGGCGAACTTCCACGCCGTTGATGTAGAATATGGCCCCGTCGTCGAGCACCGTATTCATTACGAAACTGTCGATATCGCCCGGATCGCCGGTCAACTCGAAGTGCGTGCGGAAGTAATACGTGATATGACCGAGCGTCAAGGGCGTATTCTTCGCGGCAGGCAGAGCTGATCCTTCGACGTACAGCAGAGCTGGTCCGGTAGGCCACGTTTCGTCGCCGTACCCGTAATCCTTCCACTGGGTCCCCATGTTCAGCCCCACGTCGAGGTACGACCAGGTCTCCTCGATACCGATCGAGATGACCGTGGTGGCCTGCGCCATGGGACCGGGTACGCCCGGCGTGGGCAGTTCGAAGAAGGCCAGGGTCTCGCTCCCGTTGGGGCTGCGACCTTGCGAAACGTCGGTCGTCTGGGCGTAGTAGGGGATCTTGTCGATCAGGTTCCCCTCGGCGTCGTACAGAGCCAACAGCTCGTGGGTCGCCGAGAGCTTGAAGCTGAGGTGATTCTTGCCTTGCCAGGCGTCGTCGTCGGCGATGAACGAAACCGCACCGCTGCCGGCCACGAAGCTCAACGGCGCAATCTGGTGCTTGTACAGCGGCGGCGGCGGGTCTAGCGGGACCTGCGGCAAATGGCTGTCGCCGACCGGGTTGTCGGTCAGATACAGGCCGTCCAGGGCTACGGGCAACGGATCCGAGTTGTACAGTTCGAGGAAATCGTTGTCGAAGAGGACCTTCTCGTCAGCCAACCATTCGTTGATCGTCAGCGCCCGCGGATCGCCGGTCCTCGCGGCCACGTTGGCACTGCCGAGGGTCGGTTCGGTCAGCGCCCAGGTCTCGCCATCGGGCCCGGTACGTCCGATCGACATATCGGGCAGTTGGATGCCGAACTCGACCGAGTCGTGTAACTCCCAATCGAGAAATGCCCCGTTGTAGGTGGTCAGGAAGACGCCTTCGCCGCTGCCGCCGTCGAGTCCGAATCCCAAGTGAATCTCACCGGACTGCGAAATTAGGCTGTCGGCGTAGACCAACAAATACTCCCCGGCTCCCAGCGTGGTTCCTCCCGGGAAGATGTATTTCGGCGGAATGTGCACCAGAATGGGATCGTTATCATAATGCACGTATTCGTCGCTAATCCCCATGCCCGAGAGATCGACCGGCGCGACGCCGGAGTTGTATAGTTCGATCGTATCGGGGAAGGTTCCGCCCAGGTCGTGCGTGGTGCGATTCACGGCCAGCACTTCGTTGATCACGACGCTGCCGGCCAGGGCCGTGTCGACGGTCCAGGTCTCGGCCGACGCTTCGGCTTCGTCCTGCCAGACATTGGCAAGGTTCAAACCGACGGCCTCGACGGTGTGCGGACCGTTCGCCAGACTGCTGAGCACTACCGGCGTATCGATCGTCAACTCGGCGCTCCAAAGACCGCCATCGAGGCGCCACTTGAAGTGCGTGTAGTTGGGTCCGCCAAAGGTGAGCGTGGCGCCGGTTGCGGTGGTTACCGGAGTCGGTTCGCCGTCGATGGTCACGCCGGGCGGGATCATCGCGCCCATATCTTGGCCGTTGGGTCCGCCGCCGAACCCGGCCACGAGGCTGAAATCGCCATTGGCCGCGTCGGCCACGCGACCGTCTTCGGCCACGTTGCCGAAGCCGTAGACGTGATATTCTTCCGGGATGGCGGTTCGATTGATGGTCAAGTCGGTTCCGCCCGAAACGCCTTCGAGGTAGACCGGGGCGTTGACGATGACGTTCCCGTCGATCAGAGCTCCGCGTCCGGCGACGCTCCCGCCGGGGCGGATGAAGTAGAGGAACGAATGGACCACGTCGACGACCGTGTTGTTGACGAAGGTCATGAAGGACTCTTCCTTGACCTGGGCCACATGGTCGACGTTGTAGAACTTGTTGCGGACCATCACGTAGTTATGGCCCACCAGATGGCTATCGCCGGCGGAGATGGCGTTGGCGTTACCGCTTCCCGTGTTCCACTGATCCTTGCGGATATTCAGGAAGGTGTTGCCTTCGATATAGGCATCGCCCTCGAAGTCGAGCGCGTCGTCGCCGCACCCGTCGAACACGTTGTTGATGACCATCAGGTAATTACCGGCGCCGCCTGCAGTGACAACCCCGTCGACGTCGACCATATCGTTATGGCCCTTGTTCAGGCCGAAGTAGTTGCCTTCTAGCAGGAAGAGCTTGTCGAGGCCTGATCCCAAGCGACCCCAGATGTGTTCGCTCATGTTGTCGGTGGCGGGACCGCCCGTGCCGGGAACCATTTCGGCGAAGGTCGAATTGGTGACCGTCAAGCGGCCTTCCTCGAAGCGGATCCGACGCAGGGTGGTGTTGGCTAAGTGGGAGTTATCGATCGTTACGGTCGAGTTTGTAATGCCGATCATGCCGTTGTTGGTTCGTCCGTATCCGAGTGCGGCATATTGGATGAGGTTATCCTCGGCCGTGTTGACGAACTGCAATCCGCCCCAATCGCCGCCAGTGCCTGGGGTGTGGGTGAAGTGGATCAGCGCGTCTTCGGCCCCCAGTGCCAGCAGTTTGCCGTTGATGAGGATCCGCGCCCCCGAATCGAAGAAGACGTTGGCCCCTTCTTCGATTTCCAACGTGACGCCGGCCGGAACGACCAACTCGCCCGTAATCCGATAGGGCCCGTTCTCCACGATCCAGAACGTGTCAGCGGCCAGCGTGCCGGCGGGAACCGTCGTGCCCGCTCCGGGCGCCTCGTAATAGACGTCGAGGAAGGTCTCTTCCAGCAGATTGCCCGTGCCGTCGGGCCCGTCGTATGTTTCGATCGGGATGCGATTGATACCGGGCGCCAAGGGGATACCGTCCAAGTCACCCGGCTCTGGCGGGCGGTAGGCGATCAGTTCGGCATTGAGGCTGATGTCGCTGCTGCTGGCACTGGACTGATGGACCTCGATGGCCAGGACATTGGTGCCGTCGACGAGCGACGACGGATCGATCGCGTACGTGAAGAACTGCTGTTCCTGCGGCACGGCGGTGAAGGACGACGCAACGGTCTGGTAACCGGCTCCGGCCGGCACGTTGTCGCGGAGCACCTCTTGGCCGTTGAGATAGACCACGGCCCCGTCGTCTCGCAGCAAATTCAGAGTCAAGGTGGCGTATTGCGAGGCGTCGGTCACCTCGAAGTAATGGCGGAAGTAGGTGGTGATGTTCTTCTGAATGCCTGCCGTCACTAGATCCGTATCGATGTAGCCGACCAGGGTGGCTTCGTCGCCGTCGCCATAGCCGAGTTCGGCGGGACCTTCGGCCCAAGCCGTATCGACGTACAGCGGATCGTCCCAGGCGGTTCCTTGATCGGAACCGTCATCGAGATACTTCCAGGTGGCGCCTTTGGCAATCAACGTATCGGCACTCAAGACCGGGAGCAGGCCTTCGAGCTCCAAGTCGAAGCTGATGTCGCTGCTGGTGTTGGTGAACTGGTGGACCTCGACGGCCAGATGGTTCGTGCCGTCGACCAGATCGTCGGGGGTGATCATGACCTCGACTTGTCCGTTTTCGGCGCCCTGTGCGGTCGTAAACATTTGGTAGGTGATCGCGCCGGTCCCCATGTTGCCGGTGCGGTAGATTTCCTGCCCGTTTAGGTACACGGCGGCCCCGTCGTCGGATAACAGCCGAAGCGTCAGGTCCGTGAATCGCGACGCATCGGTCACTTCGAACGAGGTGCGGAAGTAGGTGGTAGCGTTCTTCTGCACGCCGGCGGTCACCGGGTCGGTGTCGATGTAGCCGACCGTGGTCCACTCATCGCCGTCGCCATATCCGAGCTGCGCCGGGCCTTCTGCCCACGCGGCGTCGTCAAATCCTGCGGCTTGCCAGGTCGCGCCTTGATCGCTGCCGTCGTCGAGGTATTTCCACGTCGAGCCGAACAGCAGGAGCGGCTCGGTAGTGTCGTCACTGGGCTGGCCGACGATCCATTCGCCGGTGATCGGGTCGTACTCAGCCAGCATCCCGCCGGCCACGACCGAGCCCGTATAGGCCGCATTGGCCGTGCCGTCCAAGCCGACCGCCGCGCCTATCGCACGAGGATACCCGCCGATGATCTGCAAACCGCTGTTGACGGTGAACTCTTGCGGGATCTGGGCCAGCACGCCGGCCGTGCGGTCCGTGATGAACTGCTTGGCCACGTCGATCGTGCCCTGAGGAACGAATCCGCCGAGGGCTTCATCCAGGATCGGATCGAGCGTTTCGTGGTTGTAGACCGTCTCGATCAACTCCAAGAACGCCTGGTAGTACAGCGTGCGGACCTGCGGGTCGCTCAAGAAGGCGTTCAGTCCCACAACGTTCATAAAAGTGTAGATGCTTTGATTGGGATCGGCCGTCTGCCCCGGGTGCAGTTGCATGACGGTATCCAGATCGTGGGGCACCAAGATAAAGTCGGGATCCGCGCCGGTACCGCGGTTGTAGAGCAGGTAGTCGTCGCCCGAGCCCGTGTTCAGCCCGCCTTCGCGATTGCCAATCAGGGAGTCCAAGGCCAAATAGCGGACCCACTCTTCGACGTCCAGCACCTGGCTGATCGACTCGTAGTAGTTCGGCACGTTGCGGTTGTTGAGCACTTGGGTCAACGTGATCAGGTCGGTCCAATCGTCTGCTTCGCTATTGGTTTGCTTGGCGTAAGTGTTTCTATAGGCGAGAGGATCGTCCCCTTCGTAGCGCAAATCCGGCCGCTCGGACGAGAACTCATCGTCGGCAGCCTGATAGAGATTCCCCTGGGCAACAAACGGGAGTTGATCTTCGATCAGGTCGTCGCCGAGCGGTTGCAGCATTGCATACGTGCTGAGGTTTCTCGTATTGGGTAACGCCAGATTGGCCCCGTTCACGCGGACCTGCACCGGCACGGTCTCGGCGGCCGGGATGTCGGCCATCCGATAGATGATGCTGCCTGCTACCTGCGATTGCGGATAGCGGCTATTGAGCGTCATCGCCGTAACGTCTCGGAATTCTTGATCGTGCGCGAAGTTCAGCCGAAGGTTGGGCCCGCTGGACGTCGGGTTCGAGACCCGGCTGCTGCTACCCCGGTTACGCACGCCCATGCTGTAGCGGACGTCCGTGCCGGTGCCGTCGACGCTGACGAACGTGACGTTCATCTGGGCATTGCTGATGGCCTCGCCCGTGTTGTAGTTGCCGTCGTCGTAGATGTCTCGCAATTCGAGCCGTTCCGCGTCGGTCATGATCAGGTAGTAGACCGGCTGGCTTCCCGCGATCCAATCCTGGTTCAGCCCACTGTCCACCTGGTACAACAGGTTGGTCACCTGCGAGAAGCTGCTGTCGAGCATTCTCGTCGGCGCGGGCCAGGTCCGCGTGTTGGCGGCCTCATCGGTGGCCTCGACATAAAACTCGACGACCGTGCCGTCGGCCTGAGCCGGCAAGATGGCGCCGTACTCGCCGTCGTTCTCTCTGTCGTCACCATGCGCGCCGTCGTCGAACATCTCGGCCATGGTGAAACTGCCCGCCCCGTCGTTGCGGTAATAAACGTTCACCGTCAGCGCGCCGGCCGAGTCGTCCCGCAGCCTGGCCGTCACGGTGACCGGGTCGGTCGCGCTGGGGATGGCCGGGGAGTGCGAAACGTCGTAGACGATCGGCGCCAGATCGGCTACCGTGGCGGAGTTGGCCGCCCCGGGTGAACCCTCATCGGCCGCGCTGGCCGTCCAAGACTGCCCATAATTGTTCGACAGCCCGTACTGCTGAAGGAGATTCCCGCCGTCCCACACTTGGCGGTTGGTCAACTCGAGCGATTTTCCGTTGCCGTCGTGGTCGTTGGCCCAGGTCCAGCCGTAATGTTCGTGATCCAGTTCGCCTTGCACGCGGACCGACCAGTCGCCTTCGTCGTAATAGTGGACCGAGTCGATGCGACGCCCCAAGGCGTCGTCCAGGTCGATGTCTTCACCCCCGTTGCTGAGCCGGCCTTCCCAACCGCCGACCACATTGCCCACGGCGGGATACTTGGCCATGAACGTCGTCAGGTCGGCAGCGACTACCAGGTATTCACCCGGGCCCAGCGTGGTTTCCGCAATCAGCGGGTCCGTATCGGGGAACGTGAACTGCACGCCGTCGCTGAATTGCCAGCCGTCCAACGTAACCGCCTCGGAACCTCGGTTGAACAGCTCGAGGTATTCTTCCAGCGTGTTGTCCTGGTTCTCCGGCATCGTGTTATGCGGGTTCCCTGGAACGGCCACATCATGGTCGCCGTGGAACGCATGGTACATGATCTCCGTGATGATCACGTCATCATTGGGGTTATCTACCGGCATCGCGAGGTTGGCTTCCCTGGGCGTCGGATTGTTGAAATAGCCCTCCGTGACCAGATCGGATCCCAGCCCGTAGGAAACATCGCCGTACTGCTGCGGATAGGACGGGAGATATTCATGCTCGACCGTGGCGCCGTCTGGCCGAATCAGTCCCAAGTATTCGCCATTGATGCCGGAGCTAAGCCGGAAACTGGTGTGCAAGTAGCCGGCCGGGCCGATCGTATCTCGATTGGAAGCGAAGACGACCAGATACTCATCCGCACCCAGCGTGGTGTCGGCGGGAAACGTATACTGATCCAGGTCGCCGAGGTTGTCGGTCAAGTGCCAGCCGTCCAACGAGACCTCAGCGGCATCCGTGTTGTGCAATTCGATCCAGTCGGAATACTGCAGGTAGTCGTCTTGGATGCCCGTGTCGTTGTCGGCCATGAACTCGCTGATGACCACGCCGCTGAGCACGATCCGCGGTTCCAGCGGCTCGATCTGCAAGCGACTTCTCCGTCCGAGTTTCGTGTTCCCAGCGTCCGCTTTTCGCTTCTTCGATTTGCGCACCACAACTACCTCCGTTTACCAACTTGCTTTGACTTCGAAGCGCACGCGCCCCGGCCTGTTGCATCAATGATCAACAACTCGATTTGTTGAGAAACTGTTCCGATAAGCCGAAAACCCCGAAAAGACACCCCCAAGGTCTCGCGAAACTGTCCCTACTCTAATAGGCCCATTATGACAGAAATTGCGGAATATGCAAGTCTTGCGACTTATTCGGGGAAGGATTTGACGACTATGACGGCGTCGGGCGAGCGGCAGATAAGAACATACCACCGATGTGAGCGGGAAGGCGCTAGCCGCCGGTCCGTGGCTTCTGGTGGCGGGGACGACCACGAACACAC
>CAYYOX010000198.1:0-10789 GCA_964473065.1 uncultured Planctomycetaceae bacterium
CCGCGACCGTTGGTCGCGCCCCCGTTCTATAAAGCCGCGACCGTTGGTCGCGCCCCCGTTCTATAAAGCCGCGACCGTTGGTCGCGCCCTTCCTGTGAAACAGTAACCGGCAAACACGCCAAACACAAACGCAGTCTATCCCCCGGGATTCCGGCGCGACCAACGGTCGCGGCTTTATAGACACCCGGTCGTGCCGACGAAGAATAGCATAACCGGCTGGCTGGTTGGATACAATGGCGGTGTATCCCTTTTGGGGCGGGACGCGACCAACGGTCGCGGCTTTATAACACTGGGACGCGACCAACGGTCGCGGCTTTATAGGGCCTGGCCGATCGTTTTGATGACCCGATCTCGGGCGACCGTGTTCCAGGGGAATTTGTATTCGAGGCCCTCGCGGAGGAAATGCAGGACGAGTTCCACCGGGCTTGTGCCGAGGATCTTTTCGACGGCCAGGGCGTAGACCAGCATCTGCATCTCGTAGTCGGCCGCTACCCGGTCGAGCGTCGAGCGGCTGATTCGGTTCGTCTTGAAATCGAGCACGTGCCAACCGGCCTCGTCGCGGTAGAGACAGTCGATGAACCCCTGCAAGTAGCGTCCGCCCGGCACGGGACTCTCCGGCGGCCAGGCCAGCAGGAATTCCAACTCGCGGTGACACTCGGCCGCCGAGGCAAGTTCCTTGGCCCTGTCCGAACTGAGGAACTGCTCGGTCATGGCGATCGGTTCGTCCAGGGTCGCGTCCGACTCCGGCAGATGCCGCTGGGCATGTCGCTCGACCAGTGCCCGCACATCGCTGCCGCCCGAGAAATCGATCTCTTCGAGCACCGCATGGACCAGCGAGCCCAAACCGCGCGGGTCGAGCACGGGCGGGGAATCTTCCGCCGGCAAGTCGGACTGACCGTTGCCACCGAAGGCGTGCAGATGGCCCGTCAGCCGTGAAAACGAGTATTGCCGCCGCGCGGTCGGATCGGGCCCGATCGGGGCGAGCAACTCGGGAATCTTACCCGAGCCGCTCTCGGCCAATTGTTGGGCCTTTTCGACGACTTTCTTGATGTCCCGCCGCGCCGTCTTGCTCGATGGTTCCGCTTCGACGGCCGGTTCGTCGGTCGTCACCCGCACGCAAACCTCGTCCGGCAGGTCGACTTTCGGTTTGCCTGTGAGTAGGTCGAACCGCGTGTCGAGCAGTTCCATCCAGGGCCCCTTGGGTTGGCCGAGTTGCGGCACGCCGGCCGAGAGGATCAAGTAATCGGCCGCCCGAGTGGTGGCCACGTAAAGCAACCGGACCATCTCGGCCTGCTGTTGCTGGTTCTCGGCCAAGGCGTGAAGCTCGAACCCGCCGACCGACTCGGGCGTTTTGACCATCGGACCCAGGCTGGGTGTGAACGCGACCGACCCGGATGAACCGCGCGTCCGGCGACCGAGATCCGGTACCACGACCACGGGAAACTCGAGGCCTTTCGACTGGTGAATCGTCATCAGCCGGACCACGTCGCTCGACTCGGGATGCGTGGCGGCCAGTGCCTCGTCGGGCTGCCGGGCAACGAACTGCGAGAGTTGCGTAATGAAATCGGCCAACGAGAAAATGCCCGAGCGGTCGAAACTTCGCGCCTGCTCGACCAGTTTCTGCAAATTGGCCAGCTTTCGGGCGCCCAGGAATTCACCCAGCAGCATGGCGTCGTAGCCGGTGCGCGTCATGGCCTCTTCGAGCAATTGGGCCACCGGCACGCGATCCTTGATCGCTCGTAGCGAAGCAATCGTCGCGGCCGCAAATTGCACTTGGCGTTGCTGCTCTTCCGGCACGTCGTCGGGTGGTTCCTCGGCAAGTAGCCCGGCCAAGAGGCCTTGCGGGTGTTGGGCGAGCCAAAAAATGGTCTCGTCCCACAGCCCGAACATCGGGCTGCGCAACACGCCGGTCAGACTGACCTCGTCGATCGGGCTTTGCAACGCGCGCAGGAGGTTCAAGACGTCGTAGATCTCCTGTTGGGCATAGAAGGCGTGGCCGCCGACCAAGTAGTAGTCGATCCCCCAACGCCGCAAGGCCGCTTCGTAGTGTTCGACGTTCGACAGCGCACGAAACAGCAGGGCCACGTCGCCCGGTCGAACGGGTCGCGTGGCGGGTGTTCCCGCGGCGGCCGCTTCCTCGTCCCAGACGATCGGCTCACCCGAGTCGAGCATCGTGCGAATCCGCCGGGCGATCCAGTCGGCCTCGATCTCTCGCAGCCGATCGTCCTGACCGTTTCTTGGGCCCGGTTGGTCCTCCGTGGCCCAAAGAAACTCAATGGCCGGCTCGGGGCTGATTTGCGGCCGATGTGCCCGCAGCGGTTCATACTCCTGGCCCATGGCATGGGCAAACAGCCCGTTGACGAAGTTCAAAATGGCCGGCTGACTGCGGAAGTTCAACGACAGGGGCAAGCGGCCCGCCTCGGGGATCGACTGGCGAAGTTGGCGAAAAACGTCCGGGTCGGCCCCGCGGAACCGATAGATCGACTGTTTGTAGTCGCCCACGAAGAAGAGCTTCCCCCGGGTCAACTCGTCGCCGCACAGGGCGCGAACCAGTTCGACCTGCACCGGGTCGGTGTCCTGGAACTCATCGACCAGCAGCAGGCGAATTTGCGAAGCGAGTTGCTTTCGCAGATCGGCCCGCTCGGGCCCCACCAGCAGTTCTCGGGCAAGGATCAAGAGGTCGTTGAAGTCGAGCGCCGCGAGTTCCTGTTTCCGCTGGGCATAGGCCTCGGCCGCGTCGGCCGTGATGCGGACCAGTTGCAGGGCCGTCTCGGCCGCCCGGAGCATGGCCTCCGGGTCCATGCTCAGTAGCGGTTCGAGCTTCTTGATCTTCTCGCGCACCGCCTTGGCCGCATCTCGGAAGACTTCGTATTGTTGCTCGTCGGCCCAATCCTTCTTGCTTCCGCCGCCCTGCACTTTGGCGTTTTCGGCAACCGTCGTCAGATCGGCTGCCGGGTCATTGCTCTTGGGGAGTCGAGGCACACATTCCAGCAGCACGTCGCACCGCTGTTGCATCTTCGCATTGGACGACGGTCCCATGGCGGCCAACTCGAGCACGGTTTGCATCTCGGGCAGTTCGGCGAAATCCTCCAGCACTTGGGGAAGCGTGACGTAGCGGCGATGCTCATCCCAACGCGCGGCCAACTCGTCGGGCGTCGTGTCGAGCCACTGTTGCCAATCGAGTTGCTGCCGCTGCCGCAGCAGGCTCTGGATCATCTCGTGAAGCCGGGTTAGGCCGAATTGGACGACCAACCGGATCACGTCCTCGTCCCGGTCGGCCAGCCGCTGGCGGAGCCGCTCGTCGAGCAGTTCGAACAACAGCGTGTCGGCCTGGGCCTGATCGAGCACCTGAAACTGCGGGTCGAGCCGCGCTTCGACCGCGTGCGAACGAAGCAGCGACGCACAGAACGAGTGGATCGTCGTGATCCGCGCGCTGTCGAGCTCGCGAATCAAGTCGAGCCAGTAGTCGACCTGCCCGTCGGGGGCCTCGATCAACCGTTTTCGACATGCGGCCCGAATCCGGTCGCGCATTTCCCGGGCGGCCCGTTCGGTGAAGGTGATGGCCACCAACTGCCCCAGCCGAGCCGGCGAGCCGGCGCCTTGCGGGTCGAGTTGGGCCAGAAACCGCTCGGTCAGGACGAACGTCTTGCCGCAACCGGCGCCCGCCGATAGAGCCACGGAGACGTCTCGCGCCGAGACGGCTCGGTCTTGTTGGTCGGTCAGAATTGTTCGAGCGGTTGTCATGGATCAGCGGTTTTGTTTAATGATCGAATCTGATTTATGCGGCAGACCGTTTTGTAGGGGCACAGGCCGGTGCAGTTGTCGTCGGCGCAGCAGACGGGAAACTGGCCTTCGCTGATCTGGCGAACCAGTCGGCCGACCGTCTCGACGACCGTGCGTTGCAACGTCTGCCAGTCGGTCTTACTGTCCATCTTCATGGCATCGCGGTCGCGGAATCCGCGCTGTTTGAGTTCCCAATAGCCGGCCTGCCATGGTGTTGCTTTGCGATCGGCCAGCAGCAGCCTTTCTGTGGCCATGGCGTACAGGGGCAACTGGAGCGTCGTGCCGGCAATGACCGAGTCGTCGGTCGGTCGCGGGGCCTTGCCCGTCTTGTAGTCGATCACGTTGAACACAGGCTGCCCGTCCGCTTGGCCCAGATCGATCCGGTCGACGCGTCCGGCCAGCCGGATCGTTCGCCGCTCGGTGGTCAATTCCAGCGGCAATTCGGTCGACGGCGGACCCTCGCCGTCCAGCGGGCGTCCGAACGAGACCTCGAACCATGCGGGCCGAAGCGGGTCGTCGCATTTTTTCCAAAGCGCGTCGTATTTTTCGTGCTGTGGGCCGTAGCCTTCCATCCACGCCAGCAACAAGCGTCGATCGATTTCGTGCAAGGCGGCCTGCACCCCGTCGTGCGGCTCGGTGCCGAGAACCTCGTCGATGGCCTGTTCGATCAGGCTTCGTGACGCTTCGGGATCCAACTCGCCGGGCGAACCGGGCCGGCCAAGCTGTTCGTTGATCTGGTGATGGTAGGCCGCCAAAACATCATGGGCCCGCCGACCGCGCTGGAGGTAGTCGACCGCCAAGGCCAGCTCCTCGGGCGGCTCGATCTTCAAAACGCGCTCCAGGAAGAACCGATAGGGGCACGACGCGTAGCGTTCCAACTCGGTCGCACTGAACGTTCGCCCGTCGACTTGCCGCTCGGTCACGCAGCGGCGGGCCGCCTCGCCGTCGAGCATCCCTTCGGCCGGGCCAAATTCCTGGGCATGGCTCCGCAGGCCCGTGATGTGCAGGCCGCTGAGAAGATTCTGCCCGACGCTCGGCTGGGACGGCCATCGCAACAGACCGGCCAGCAGGGCCACGTTGCCATCGAGCGCCGTGGCCATGGCCTTGATGCGGAACTCGGTTGCCGAGAGGGGCTCGTCATCGGCGGGGATCGGCGAGAGATCGGCCGGCGGCATCCGGCGGATGGTCTCCCGACCGCACGTTTCTTCGACCTCGGTCAGAAAGGGGCTGGGTGAAAGCGGTTGGGCCGACTCGTCCAAGGCCGGGTAGCTCAGGTAGAGCCGTCGGGTTGCCCGGGTGATGACTTCGTAGAACAGCAGCATCTCTTCGCGATTGCGTTCCCGACGCGCGACCAGCGGCAGGCCTTGTTCGATCAGTCGGGCATACTCGGCCTCGCTGTAGAGCCGGTCCTCGCGCTCCGGCGGCGGAAAGGCCTTTTCCGACAGCCCGGCCACGAAGAGATAGGGGATCCGAAGCGCCCGAACACTGCCGGCCGAGAGCACCCGAACTCGGCCCGACTCGTCGCCACCTTGCCCCAAACGCTGGCTGGCAAGGATGTCGACCAGTGCGGCCAAGGCCTCGCGCCGATCCCATCGCGGCGGATCCCGATCGAGCCATCGGGCCAACCGGTCGGCCGACATCAGCGCCTCGAACATCCGATCCCAGGCCGCCCGGTCCGAGATGGCCGCATAGGTTCCCTCGGGCAGATCTTGCTGGAGCATGGCGAGCAAGCCGGTGTCGCGGGCCAAGCGGCGCCAGGCTTTGGCCCAATCGGCCGGCGTGGCTTCCCGGGGCATGGCATCGACAGCGTCGGCCAACCGCCCCAAGGCGGCCAGCACGTCTTGCTCGTCTTCGCGGTGTTGAAACGACCGCAGCAATCGTTCGCGACCGCGTGGAATCTGCAACCGGCGGACGGCCTTTTCGGCGGTGGCTCTGGTTCGCTCGTCCCAGTCGGGCCCGAAGTAGTTGCTGCCCAACAGCCCCAGCAGTTGGCGAAAGGGCCAATCGTCCGCGTCGAGTTGCAGGAGGTTGACCAACGCGGCCAAGGCCCGGCCGCGGTCGAGCGTTTGGCCCGACTCCATCGCCACGGGAATCCCCAACCGATCGAACACTTGCGCGATCAGCGGCGCGGACTGCTCGGGTGAACGCAACACAACGGCAATCTCCCCAGGTCGCGCATCGTGCTGGGCCAAGAGTCGTTTGATTCGCGAGCCGATCAGCTCGATCTCGCCCGCCTGACGCGCGGCGGCCAGGATCTCGATGCCCTCGGTCTCGGGCGCCGGTTGTCGACGTCGGGGATTGGCGAACAGCCGCTTTTCGAGGTGTTGCATGGCCGGCCATGTCGACGATTCGTTGCGCGGCAAGACTTCGACGATCGGTTCTTGGTGCCGCCGTCGCAATTCGGCAAGCGTTTTGGCCGACTTGGCGAAGAGGTCCTTGCGCTCGGTCGTTTCTTCCCAAGGCAACGAGATTTGGATGTCGTCGACCCACTCGGCCAGGATTTCGAGGATCTCGTGCTGGGTGCGCGTGAAGTCGGTGAACCCGTCGGCCACGACCAGTTTCAAACGTGCGAACGGCCCGCGATGACCGTCTTTCAACAATCGGCGTGCCGACCAGAATCGGCCTTCCGCGTCGTAGAGTCCGTGTTGGACGAGGCACTGCTGATATTGCTCGTAGATCTCGGCCAACTCGAGGTCCTTCTCGGCGATGCCTCGGGCTTGGCACGCGCGGCGAAAGTCGTCGGGCCAGATCTCCAGCCGCTTCAGTTCGCTGATCCACCCGCAGACCAGATCGACCAGTCCCGAGGTTCGGGCGATCGAGCGGAAATGTTTCAGGCGTCCGGCGGTCGATTGGTCGTCGATCAGGTGGCGAACGAGTTGCCGCTTCATGGGCTGGCTGATCGGTCGGATCACGTCAGGCGCCGCCTCGACCAGGGCCTTGGCGAATTGCTCGAAGGTCGTTATGCCCGGGCTGAAGCAACCGGTGCATTTCTCGTCGAGCAATCGGTCGCGCAGCTCGGCGGCGGCTCGCCATGTGGGACAGATCCAAACGGCTGCGGCTGGCCGGTTTTGCGCCAAGACCATCCGATAGCGCTGGAGCAGTTGTTTGGTCTTTCCGCATCCGGCAGGTCCGGCAACGACAGTGACGGGAGCATTCATGGCGAACTGCGGGCAAGTGTTCCGACCCATAAGAGGGGTAGTCTCTTGTGAGTCTTTTGGTTTCCTCGGGTCGCATTCTTGCCGTTTGGTACGATTTGTCAAGCAATCAGGCACTTATGGGGGGAGGGTTGGGGAATATTTGTTGCCCATTCGAGCCGAAAAGGTGAAAAAGACATTTGACAAAGGTGTTTCGAATCCGATAGAATCAGAATTGAGTCGGAGGAGCCCTGTTTAGGAACAGCGTCTATCCGGGCGTGGGCTTATCCGAGTGCGGAAGCATTTGGCATCGGATCGAGGAAGAGGTTGCGGCGCTTGTTGCGGTTTATGTCTCATTTCCGTTATTTCCGCGTGCGTTATTGTGGCGGCATTTTGTCGCCTAGGGTTTTTATTTTTCTTTTATTGAAGGAGGTGGTCTGATGATCACACGTTCGAGGAAGAGAGGGTTTACCCTCGTGGAACTGTTGGTGGTGATTGCCATCATCGGGATCCTGATCGCGCTGCTGTTGCCGGCCATTCAGGCGGCACGTGAAGCAGCCCGCCGGGCAGCCTGCTTGAACAACCTCAAGCAACTCGGCCTGGCCTGTCTAAACATGGAGAGCGCGTTGAAGCGTTTTCCTCCGTCGGCCCATATTGAATCGGGCGCGGCCGCCGGCGCGGTGGCGAACAATTACGGTTTTAGCTGGTGCGTCGACATTCTGCCGTACATGGAAAACATTCCGCTTTACAAGACGTTGGACGTGGTTAACGGGACGCCGGTGGATAATGATAGCTATGGTGACCTCACGCACCCGCACTTCCAAGCCCTGGGCACGGTGATCGGGGAATTGCATTGCCCCAGCTTCAAGGGCAACGAGTACACCGATGCGACGACGGAAGCCGAAGCGATTACCAACTACAAGGCCCTCTCGGCTATCAACATCAAAAGCTACCTGGTGGGATTCAATCCCGCCGCGTATGATGCTTCGCTGATCAGCCCCAGGAGCAAGCATCCCAACGGCGGAATCTATCCCGGATCGAAGCACGGTACGGCAGCCTTCAAGATGGACGGCACGTCGCGAACGGCGTTGCTGTGCGAATCGGTCGAGCAATACTGGTCTCGCTGGACCATCGGCACCGAGTGTGCCGTGGTGGCGCTGCCGCCGGAAGTGTTGTTTGAGAATCCGCAGCGATACCCTTACGTCAGTCCTGACGGGTACTTGGCCAACATGTTCTGGGACGAGACGAGAATCGATCCGGCTAACAACCTGACGTATCTCGACTGGGATTATCGTTCACTAACCAATGGCGGCGACGGAGAGTATTTTGATGAAGTGGCGGATCTTGTTCCGAACAGGCCGCAAAGCCTGCCGGACCCCCACGCATGGGAAGGTCTCGGAAGCGATCACGCCGGCGTGGTCAACCACCTGTTCGTCGACGGAAGCGTTCATACGATCGATAGCCTGATGGACGCGGCGTTATACATGTTCATCACCACCCGAAACGGCGGCGACCCGATGCCCGGCGTCAATCCGTAGTAGTCGATTTCTGGTTGTGTGAATTCGAAAACCGAGAACTGCCGCTCCCCAGCGTGGGGGCGGCAGTTTTTTATGCGCGGGCCCAAGCGTGTGCCATTGCTTCGCAGAATCGGCGGCCAAAGATGTAGGGTGGGTCGAGGCACGAGGACCCACGCGCGTGCAATAACAACTTTTCCGCGTGGGTCTTCGTGCCTCGACCCACCCTACATACTGCTTCTGCGAAGCAGTGGCACACCCAGCAGTTTCCGATAGGGGACGAGTTGTCAGCAGGCGTAGCGACCTTCGGCGTTGATCCTTGCACACAGATCGTCGACCACCCAGTGGCAGGCGGCCAGATGGATGCTTTCGACCATGGCCATGTCGTCAAGCTCAACGTGAAAGCCCTGCTGTTGCATTGGCTTGAGCTTCCCGCCGTCGTAGCCGGTCATGCCGAAGGTCGTCAGGCCGTGACGGTTGGCCCAGTCGACGGCCGCCAGCACGTTGGGACTATTGCCTGAGCCGCTGATAGCCACCGCCAAATCACCCGGCCCGCCGTAGTGCATCAACTGCTGCACGAAAATCTCTTCGTAGCAATAGTCGTTGGCCAAGGCCGTGATCCAGCCGACGTTATCCGTCAGGCTGAGCACCTTCAAGCGACGAAAAGTCTCGTCGCTTCGATGATCGACCGCCTCCGGCTTGACGCTGTTTTTACCCAGGTCCTCGGCCAGATGCGAGGCCGTGGTGGCCGATCCGCCGTTGCCTAAGATGAACACGAACTTCTCGTCTTCCCAAGCCTGGTAAATCAAGTCGGCCAGCCCAGACACTTCGTCTCGGTTGACACGAGTCAGTTCCTGGCGAAGGCGCTGGAGATAGTCGTCGATATTCAGGTCGAATCCCAACATGTGTGAAACTCCAAATGTTCGGGCGCGACCGGCGGTCGCGGCTTTATAGACGCTTGCTAGTTGATGTTCTTGCGATATTCGTGGATGCCCTCGATCAGGGCCTTGATGTTGGCCGTGGGTACGTCGTTCATGATCTCCTGCGAGGGGGCGATCACGTAACGGCCATTCGAGCCCAGCGTCTCGACGCAGTGCTTCACGGCCGCCTTGACCTCCTCCGGTTTGCCGAACGGCAGAAGCTGCTGCGTATCGATCCCGCCGTGGAACGCCACCTGCGAGCCGAAATCGTCGGCCAATTTGTCGACCGACATCGACAGCGGCTGGATCGGGTGTAACAGTTCCAGGCCCGTCTCGATCATGTCGGGAATGATCGGCTCGATGTATCCGCAGGAGTGGTGCATCACACAGACGCCCGCCTCGTGATAGACTTCCCAGATCTTCGGCAGTCGCGGTTTGATCAGTTGCCGCCAGAGGTCCGGGGCGATTTGCATCCCGCGCTGCGTGCCGAAATCGTCGCCCGTGCGGACCGCATCGACGCCCAACTCGACGAACCGATGGGCCAGCCCCACGTGGAACTCGAGGATCCGGTCCATCAAGGCCTCGACGAACGGCAGGTCGTCGGCCATGGCCAGCATCATGTTCTGATAGCCGGCGGTCAGGAACGTCCGCTCCCAAAAGGTCAAATGCTGCAGGCCGACCACATAGTATTCGTCGCGATGCGAGGCCAGACCTTCCGTGACATGATCGAACAGCCCCGGCACGTTCGGGTCGGGCCAAGGGAAGGCGTCGAGGTTCTTATCCTTCAGCGGAAAGTCGGCGTTGTGGATGCCCGTAGGGTTCTTCAGCCAGGGCACGCCGAAGTTGTCGTAGATGTACTTAGGGTCGGGATGCCGCGGATAGAGGTTCCTTTCGACGGCCATATCGATCAGCGCCTCTTCCTCCTGGCTGCCGCAACTGTAGTAGCACGACTCGGTCAGCGGGAAGGCATGGAAGAAGTGATTGCTGGAGAAGCAGTCGAATTCGTCGTTCGACATCCCCAACTCGTCCAGCAGCAATTTCAGCCGATGCGGCACAAAATCCAACTGGCTAGGCAAATAGTCGATAGTCTCGCCGGCCATCATGGCCTTCATGCGTTGTTTGGGCGTCATGGGGATTGTTCCTTTGTCGAATTGTAGGGTGGGGTTCGTCAGCCGGCAGGACCCCGCGCCAGGGGGTGCGGCAACGGTTATTCGTCGTGGGGTCTGGCCGTTTGATGGCACGAAATGGTTTTCTGACCAAAGACTGGCAGAAATGTCGATGGTTCTGAATGTGTTTGCGAGTCGCTTCCGACCTTCGGTCGCCAATGAACACCAGCGGGTTTGCTCCGCCCACCGCTGTTGATTATGATGAATGTATAAGCGTCAGTCAACCATGGGGCTTTTCCTTTCATGGCCACACCAACCGTCACCGTCAAGCC
>CAYYOX010000199.1:0-3531 GCA_964473065.1 uncultured Planctomycetaceae bacterium
CAACCCCTTGCGGTACAATGACCTAACGGTCGAAAGTGCCATTCGGGACAGTCACGAATGGCACTGCCGTGTTCGCAAAAACGGGTCATTCCGGCGAACACTGGGCAGATTAACCACGACCTGGCAACGCAAATACCCTTGCCTATAATCTGCATTTTGTCTATTCGGTGCCCACGGCAGTGCCATTCGTGACTGTCCCCTATTTCTCGAAAGTCCGCAAGATGTGCAGCCGCCGGTTCGTGCTGGGCAAAGACTTCATCGCCTACCTGGAGAGTAAGCAGTAGCCGCGGTGTCCCGTTTTCCGCTGCCGGTTGTTTGGTTACAGAAGGCCTACTTGACGGCGATGTCGAGGTAGACGACGTTGACGTGCGATCCTGCTTGCATAGTCAGTTCAAGCTGGTTGATGCCGTCTCTTAGCAGCCCGTTGGGAATCGTCCAGCCGCGCATGATTTCTTTGGTGCCCAGCAACGGCGTGTAGGGACTGGGATAGGGTTCGGCTAAATCCTCTGCCGCTTTCAACCCGACGCCATTGAAACTCGCCACCCACTTGCTGTTGTTCATCAAATTGTCGCTCTGGATGCGAAGCGTAGCATCGGCCGTCCAACCACCGGCCGGTGGGGCCATATCCAGCGGATATTTGACGGTGGTTTTAGGTGTAAAGTCTTTGGGCATATTCGGAACGCTATAGGATTTTGCCAGAATGTAGTGCTGCGGTTGGCGGGCAACCCACTGGGGATCACCGACACCTTTGAAGATATGGAAAGGCGGCTCATTGAACGGGCCGCGCTCGCCCTGTCCGTGCTCACGATAGTAGACGAAATTGAACGCAGTGACACCGACGGCGCCGCGGGCATAGGCCAGATGAGCGGCCGTGTAGTATTGCTCGTCGGTAGTTCGGCGGTAAGTGCTGGAGTCGTAGCCCTGAGCGACCCTCTTTCCCTGTGTGGTGGTGTGGCACATTTCCAGATAAACGGCCGTACCGGGAGCCATCTTGACAATCTTCGCTAAATCGTGCTGCTGAACAGTATAGTAAGTGGGCGAGGCATTGATTATGTCAACACCCGCCGCCGCTATCCGAGCCACGTCTATACCGAGACGCTCATGCGGCGATAATATGCACGGAATACGCACGCTAAGCCAACGATGTTGGCCGGGCTTGGCCGTACGGTCGAGCAGCCTGCGGACCTTCCCGACAAAACCGGTTATGATATCGGCTCTTTGCTTACCGGTGGTCTTATCGACCTGGAAATAACTGCCGTGACGCATGAAGTCCAGTTCCAGTCCTTCCAGGTCATAGTTCTGACAGATCTCTTCGATGAGCTGGTACTTGTAGTTACGGACGGCAGGAATAGCCCAGTTGTGAACGCGCTGATCCCAGCTCTTGAGATTGGTGCCAATTCGGTATTCGGGATGTTCAGCATAGAACTTGCAGATACAGTGTCCGCCGCGCTTATTGTTGGGGATGTCGACGTTTTCCAGATGGTGGCCGTCATTAAGCCTCACCGAAATGAAAGGAGTCAAGCCCTTTTCTCGACAGCGGTTGATAAACACTTCGAAGGGGTCGCCGCCTTTAATGATATACTCATGAACGGGCATCGTGGGGTAATTGCCGTATTTCCCGAACCAAAAATCGTAATGCTCCTGCATGGAGTAGACCTCGGATTTCCACCAGGGAACCCACGTGACGCAGGGCTGGAGCATGTGCACCTCCACGCCCGTGTTGGCCGTCTCGTCGACGGTGGCCTCGAGCATCTCGGGCGTCCAGCGCTGGCCCTTCTTGTGATACGGGCTAACGCAGGTTTCCATATTTGTAAAATCATTGCTAAAAAGCACCCGAAAAGGTGGTTTCGGTGTTTTCGGCGCCGACGGTGCAGTTTGGCCCGCAACCTCCGCAGATAAACCGGCTGCCGGGACAAACACAACCGCAACGAGATAACAAACAGTTTTGCAACCAATGGTTGTAATGGTGTTCATTGTGAACTCCTTGAATAAATGGAAAGGCGGCTCATTGAACGGCGTGGCACGCTCTTCGTACCTGAGGGCGCATCACACGTCCGCCCGGCATTTGACAACCCCGGGGCTCTCACGTTAAGCTCCGGGCTAATTCAACTTCCTATCAGTAGCGCTTCGAGGCAGTCCAGCGCCGCGGCCAACTGTGGATGCTGCTCGATAAGTGCGTCCCGGTCGGGTGCCTCGCCGGCCTGCAACCGGGCCAGGTAATCGTCCAGGAGGTCCAGCGCCTCTTGATCTTCGGGCAAGTCGTTCATCTTCGAATCAGGTGCGTTAAGTAGGCCAGCAGCAACGCCAGCGGTACGCAAAGACCAAGCAGTTCAAACAGAGAGAACTGGAGCCATGGTGGGTCCTTCTCGGAACCGGGAAAACCTCGACCCACCATCAACCCGGCACGGCCGCAAAGGCTGCCAATGGCACCCGCGGCGAGTACAAACCAAATCCGTTCTGCGATCGGTCCGAAGTCAGGGAATCTGAACGCTACGACTGAAGCCGCCGAACTGAATACCGTGGCGCTGTAGAGGACGGCGCGCCGCGTGCCGATGCCGCTTGCCCCGATCACTCCGGCGATTGCCCCGAGAAAGCCAGCCGAGAGCGGAAAGACGCAGATTCCCTCCAACGCGGCCCCGGCCACGCACAGGAAGACGACCAGACTGGTTGCAATCAACCCTCCGACAAAGAAGGAATAGGCAAATCTCGACCCGTCGCTATCGTAGATCATCATGAACAAGAATCCCATTTGGAATTCTGGGGGCACAACACTTAGTGTGGCAATTTAGGGAATCTTGGCTTTGGGCCGGGTCTTCGTGAATATGGTGCGGCATGCCCGGAACAACCACTCTCGCCATCCCGTGAACCTATCGAAACTTGCCTGCCTTGCCAAGATCGGTATTGTGTCCCCCGAACTCCCCCCCGAACTCCCTGTCCCCGAACTCCCCGAACCCTGAACCCCAAACCATGCGAGCACCGTACCCAGAAGTTGCGACGAAAGATTCTACCCCCTTTTCTCGCACGGCGCTTCTTGGGTGTTGCCAAATGGCAACCGTTGCCCTAAGGCAACTTCTGCGTTGCCTGGGAGCATCGCAGGCGGTTCGACGGTCCAACCCGGCGCCTCGCGGCGACCTATACTGTAGTAGCTCCCGGCACGATGCCCTCTCCATAAAAACGGCAGAGTCATTGCCAAGATGAAGAAACCGAAAATCGCCGGCTCGATTTCAGAAAAAGACGCCTACACGCTAAGAGAGCTCAAGCGGCGGCTGGGACTCTCTACCTTGGCGATTTGGCGGGCGCGTTGGGACGGTCTGAAAGTCCGCAAGATGTGCAGCCGCCGCTTCGTGCTGGGCAAAGATTTCATCGCTTATCTGGAGAGTAAGCAGTAGGCACGGTGCCGCCGGAGAAAACGCAGGCGAGAAAACGGGGCCGGTCCTGCTCTGTGGAAAACCAGCGATGAGCGGGCTTCGGCAACGATTGCGGGCACTCGGCCGCCAATAATGACGTGCCACGGCCGTCTCGGCCGTGCCC
>CAYYOX010000199.1:3631-10072 GCA_964473065.1 uncultured Planctomycetaceae bacterium
ATTGCGGGCACTCGGCCGCCAATAATGACGTGCCACGGCCGTCTCGGCCGTGCCCAGGTCGGGGCAGCTTCCCCCAACTTCACACGGCCGATATGGCCGGGGCACATTCTTGAATAATCCCTGCTGGCAGACAATTCCTGCCGTCTGATTGCAATTTGGCTCCCAGGCGGCATAATATCGGGATTAGCTTTTTTGCCTGCGGAAGGAGCGGACGCGATGCAAGAGAAGATTACCGAATATCATGGCCTGACGTTCGACGACGTGCTGTTGGAGCCCCAATATAGCGAAGTCGTGCCGGCCGATTGCGATATGAGCACGCGGCTGACCAAGCGAATCAGCCTCAACATCCCCATCCTCAGCTCGCCCATGGATACGGTCACCGAAAGTGCCATGGCGATCTCATTGGCTCAAGAGGGGGGTATTGGTGTAGTTCATAAGAACCTCTCGATCGAACGGCAGACCGAAGAAGTCAAAAAGGTCAAACGCAGTGCGAACGGCATTATTCTCGCCCCGGCCACCCTGCCGCCGGACGCCATTGTGGGCCAGGCCCGCGAACTTATGGACCAATTCAACGTCTCGGGAGTGCCCGTGACGCAAGAAAACGGCCATTTAGAAGGCATTCTCACGCGTCGCGACCTGCGATTCCTCGAGGACATGGACCAGCCGATTTCCGAGGTGATGACTCGGGGTCAACTTGTAACGGCTACGGGGGCCGTAACGCTTGAGGAAGCTGAGAAGATTTTAACGAAAAAAAAGGTGGAGAAACTTTTACTGGTTGACGAAGATTTCAGACTGACGGGCCTCATCACGATCAAGGACATTGACATGATGAGGCGATACCCCAATGCCTGTAAAGATGGGCAAGGCAGGCTAAGAGTAGGAGCGGCTGTCGGTGTTCACGATTACGAGCGGATCGAGAGCCTCATCCAGAAAGACGTCGATGTGTTGGTCGTCGACAGTGCCCATGGGCACTCGTCCAACGTCATCGAAACTGTACGGAGGATCAAGAAAGACTGGGATATCGACGTGGTGGCTGGAAACGTGGCCACGCCGCAGGGGTGTAAGGATCTGATCGCCGCGGGCGCCGACGCCGTGAAAGTCGGCATCGGGCCCGGATCGATCTGCACCACCCGAGTGATCTCGGGAGTCGGCGTTCCGCAAATAACGGCCATTCACCAAGTTACCCAGGCTGCCCAAGACAGTAATACACCCGTGATCGCCGACGGCGGAATCCGCTACTCGGGCGACGTAACGAAGGCCATTGCGGCCGGGGCCCACGTGGTGATGCTCGGCGGACTGTTGGCCGGATTGGAAGAGAGTCCTGGAGCAAGAATCCTTTATCAGGGTCGAACATTCAAAGTTTATCGCGGCATGGGCTCCTTGGGAGCCATGGTCAAGGGATCCAGCGAACGTTATCGCCAAAGCGGCATCGAACGCGGCCCCGACAAGCTTGTGCCCGAGGGCGTCGAAGGAAGAGTACCGTTTAAGGGAGATTTAGGACCGTTCATCTATCAGCTCGTCGGGGGGTTGCGAGCAGGGATGGGCTATTGTGGAACACGAACGATCGAAGAGTTGCGCACGGATGCGCGATTCATACAAGTCTCGCCAGCCAGTGTACGGGAGAGTCACCCCCATGACATTAGCATTACGCAGGAAGCGCCAAATTACAGTACCGAATACGCCGCCGGGGACGGTTCCTGAGCACGCGGCAGCTCATCCCCTCAGTAAGCCGCTTCGCAAATTGATCGTGTTATTGCTGATCGCAATCAGCATGAGCCTTGGGACGGATCGGGCAGTGGCCAAGAGTTCTTCAGCCGACCGGTCGCAGCAGAAGCTTCAGTGGCTTCCTTACCGGCCGAGCAAGCCGCGCGTCGTTCGACGCACGGCGAAGGCGAAAGCGAAGGCAAAAGTCGACTACGCCGTGCGAGTCGTCTCTACCACGGACGAGCAGCCCTCCGCTGCCGCCGAGCAGACGGCCGCTGCTGTCGAGCAGACGGCCGGGCAAAGCGGTACGAATCCGTTCAACGATCCCTTCGGCGACGGCGACGGTCGCAACGCTTCGGCATCGCGTAAGGGCTATCCGTCGCTTGCCCAGCAGGCCATCGCAAGGAAACAGGCGCCGGCGGAACCGATCCCCATGGAGCCGGATATCGATCCGCCCGAGGTCCTGCCATCGGACGCCGAGTCCGACATTGAGTTGCCGGACGCCGAGCTAACTGTCGAGCCGCCCGTCGAGGACGAAGGGTACGAACTCGATGACGACGAAGACTACAGCCTCCCGGACGAGCTAGTTCGAGAAGAACCCGAGTGCCCTTCGCCCTTGGATAAAGAGTTCTTCACGCCGATCGGGGAGTTGACGACCGACGTGTCGATCAGGACGGACTCCGATCGGGATCCTGCCGACGTGATCCTTCCGCAGCCGTGTTCGTTGCCCGAGAAGACTTACGATCCGAACCTTCGCCCCAGCACTTGGGCTCAGACTAACTTTGCGTGGAAGGCCTCGGGCTTATGCCACAAGCCGTTGTACTTCGAGGACGTCCATCTGGAACGCTACGGCCACTCGTGGGGCCCGTACCTACAGCCGGTTATCTCGGGCGCCCATTTCTTCCTGACGGTGCCGATCTTGCCCTACAAAATGGGGCTGAATCCGCCGAGCGAGTGCATGTACACGCTGGGCTACTACCGCCCGGGCAGTTGCGCCCCGTACTTGCTCGACCCGATCCCCCTGAGCATTCGTGCCGCGTTTGCCCAAGGCGGTGTGTCGACGGGCATGGCGTTCCTGATCCCCTAAGCAGCTAACGGACCAAGAAGAGGTCCTGATCCCGGCGCGTCAGGGGGCGTGCCGGGATTCTTTATTTTCTTGCCTGCCTGTACTCCGACCAACTTGACCACGGGCACGCCGCCTGATACGGTACATGCTCGGAAACATGTAGGGTGGGTCGAGGCACGAAGACCCACGCTGAGGATCAAGTGAATATCGAATATCGAACAAGGAATGACGAATGTTGAAGTGCCTTGCCGTGCGTGCTACCTTCTTCCTTCGATATTCCTTGTTCGATATTCGATATTCAGGACTGCGTTCCCGGAATAAGCATATCACAAATGCACGCGTGGGTCTTCGTGCCTCGACCCACCCTACAAGATCCTGTCCAAAACCAAAACTACGATTCCTAAATGAGGAGCAAACTATGCGTCGAACTCGAATACTTTGGACGGGCGTGATCTTCCTTGGGCTTTGCGTAAGTATCGCAACGGCAACTGCCGAAGAGGTGTCGCTCGATTACCCCCAGGCAAAACGCACCGATCAGACCGACGACTACCACGGCACCCAGGTGGCCGACCCGTATCGCTGGCTGGAACAGGACGTTCGCACGGCCAGCGAGGTTGCCGACTGGGTGGCCGCCGAGAATAAGGTCACGTTCGCCTACCTCGAAGCGATCCCCCAACGCGAGACCATCCGGAAACGGTTGACCCAGTTGTGGGACTACGCTCGATACTCGTCGCCGTTCAAGGAAGGCGGGCGGTATTACTACTACAAGAACGACGGACTGCAAAACCAGAGTGTGCTCTATACCATGGACCGGCTCGACGGAAAGGCCCGCGTGCTGATCGATCCGAACCAGTGGTCGGCCGACGGCACGATCGCGTTGTCCGGCGCCGCGTTTAGCGACGACGGCCGCTACGTGGCCTATCGTGTGTCCGAGGCCGGTTCCGATTGGGCCACGTGGCGCGTGATGGAGATCGAATCGGGCAAGCTGCTCGACGACGAGATCCGCTGGGTCAAGTTCGGCGGCGCCTCGTGGACCAAGGACGGCCAGGGCTTCTTCTACGCGCGCTATCCCGAACCGGAAGAGGGCGAGGCGTTCCAACAGCTCAATCTCAACCATCGGCTCTATTACCACCGCGTCGGCACGCCGCAGTCGCAGGACGTTTTGGTTTATCGACGCATGGACCATCCCGATTGGAGTTTTGGGGCCAAAGTGACCGAGGACGGCCGCTATTTGGTCATCACGACCAGCGTGGGAACGGACAATCGGTATCGCGTTGCGGTGAAGGATCTGGCTGAGCCGTACGGCATGCCGGTCGACCTGATCGACAACTTCGAGCACGAGTATTCGCTGGTCGGCAACGACGGGCCCGTACTCTACTTCCAAACCGATCTGGACGCCCCGCGGAAACGACTGATCGCCATCGACCTGCGCAAACCGCAGCCGGAGCATTACCGGGAAATCATCCCCCAAGCAGACGAAACGCTGCTGGGCGTCGGATTGGTGGGCAACCTGTTCGTGACCTCGTATCTCAAAGACGTCCAAACACAGGTGAAGATCTTTTCGACCGACGGGCAGTTCGTTCGCGAGGTGAAATTCCCCGGCATCGGCACGGCGTCCGGCTTCGGGGGGCATCGCACTGACACCGAAACATTTTACTCGTTCTCCAGCTTTGCCACGCCGCCGAGCATCTATCGCTACGACCTGATCACCGGCCAAACCACCCTGCTGCGCCGGGCCGAGGTCAAGTTCGACCCGGACCTGTACGAAGTGAAGCAGGTCTTCTATCAAAGCAAGGACGGTACGCGCGTGCCGATGTTCTTGGCCCATAAGAAAGGGATCGAACTGGACGGCTCGAACCCGACGCTGCTTTCCGGCTACGGCGGGCTCAGCATGCCCATTCCGGCCCGCTTCTCGATGCACCAGCTCGGCTGGATGGGGATGGGCGGCGTGTTGGCCGTGGCCAATCTGCGCGGCGGCGGCGAATATGGCGAGGCGTGGCATCAGGGCGGAACCAAGCTCAACAAGCAAAACGTCTTCGACGACTTCATCGCCGCGGCCGAGTGGCTGATCGAGAACAAGTACACGCGAACCGACAAGCTGGCCATCCAAGGCGGCAGCAACGGCGGGCTGCTGGTCGGGGCCGTAATGACCCAGCGGCCCGAGCTGTTCGGCGCGTGTCTGCCGGCCGTGGGTGTAATGGACATGCTCCGCTTCCACAAGTTCACCGCCGGCCGCTATTGGGTCGACGACTACGGGTCCGCCGACGATCCCGAGCAGTTCAAGGCCCTGTTGGCCTATTCGCCCTACCACAACATCAAGCCGGGCGTCCAATACCCGGCCACGCTGATCACCACGGCCGACACGGACGACCGGGTCGTCCCCGGCCACAGTTTCAAGTTCGCCGCCGCCATACAAAACGCTCAGGCCGGCGAAGCGCCCGTACTGATCCGCATCGAAACCCGAGCCGGCCACGGCGCCGGCAAGCCAACCAGCAAACGCATCGAAGAAGCGGCCGATTTGTGGGCCTTTTTGGTGAAAAGTTTGGGCATGGACCTGCCATAGCGGATTTTGCGTCGATCGCTTGCCAACGGAGTTGCCGCTCGACTAACATAGGGGCAGAGTTGATCGGTCGGATGAAGACCCAGCCGGGGAGTGTGTCAACCATGTGGAACTGCTCGAAATGCGGAAAGCGGGTCAAGGACTCTCTTGATCTCTGTTGGAACTGCGGAACTGCGAGCAAGATTGTCGAAGAGGTTGAGGTTGGGGCTCCGCCAAGGGGTGAGTCGGACCGCAAGCCACTGCTGCCCGCCGATTCGGTCGCGGCGGAAAGGTGGACTTGCGCGAAGTGCGGTGAAACGGTGGAAGCTTCTTGGGACATCTGCTGGAATTGCGAGGCTCCGAAGTGGGCGGAGTCACAACCTGATGGGGAGCAACCAGTTTCCAAACCCCGGAACGTGCCGTCAAGCGTTGGGTCTCGCGCGGCCTTTCGCCACTTCGAGGCTCAATGGGAATCCTGGGAGGAAATGTTTCAGAAGGCGGCCGACTTCGCCAGCGGCATCGGGCCGAAGCGATTGATTTCGATCTCGCACTCCGAAGACCATAATACCGGCGTGGTGACCGTCTGGTATTGGGAGAAGTGAGCCAACCCGGCACCAACGTGCAAGGCATCTCTAGCAAAGGAGTAACTATGAATACGAACCGCCGCGACTTTTTGATTGGCGCTGCCGCTGTCGGCCTGGGGGCACGCGTTTCCCGGACTTGTGCTGCTGATCAACCCGCTGTCAGTCGCATCGGCGCCAGAGCCGGCAACCCGATTGCCGTGTCGACCTATTCCTTTTGGCACTTCCTGCGGCAGGCCGTCGGGATTGAGGACTGTATTGACATGGCCGCGGAGATGGGGTTCGATGCGGTCGAAGTCCTCGAAGTCCAAATGCGGCAGGCTCGACCCGATTTGGACAATGCCTATCTGCAATCGTTGAAGCGTCAGGCGTTTACTGCCGGGTTGGATATGTGCGGCATGTCGACCCATCAGCACTTCGTTTCGCCGGACAAGGAAGACCGCCAGAAGAACATCGAGAAGACGATCGCCAGCATCGAGTTGGCCTACAAGCTGGGTCTTCCCACGATGCGAGCCAACACGGGCCGATCGCTGCCGCGCCGAGATTTAGAG
>CAYYOX010000199.1:10082-10785 GCA_964473065.1 uncultured Planctomycetaceae bacterium
ACAGTTTTCAACAATGCCTGCCCACCGCCCAAAAGTGCGGGGTCATACTCGGCCTGGAAAACCACTGGGGACTGGCACGGACACCAAAGGGCCTCTTAAGAATTGTAAACGCCCTCGATTCTCCCTGGTTCAGCGTTCTGCTCGATACCGGCAACTTCCTCGAAGACCCTTATGATAAACTCGCCCAAATCGCCGCGAAGACGGTCTTTGTCCAAGCGAAGACCTATTACGGCGGCGGCGTCTGGTACACGCTCGACCTGGATTACGAGCGGATCGCCGCGATCCTACGCAAACACAACTACCGCGGCTACATCTCGCTAGAGTTCGAGGGCAAGGAAGACCCCAAGACGGCCGTGCCTAAGAGTTTGGCGTTGTTGCGCGGCGCGTTTGCTGCATCCTGAAGGAGGTTTGTCGTGAACCACGCGAGTTTCGTTCTGACCGCGGTTGTTGCCTGTCTCTTGGGGACGCTCGATGGTCGAGCCGAAGTTGTCAGTTCGCGGGAAATCGTTTTGGAGATCCCCGCTCCGAAGGATTCCGCCGGGGGAATCATTGTGGCCGATGTCAACGGCGACGGGAAGCCGGACTTCTTGGTCAGTGTGCCGGGACATCTGGCCGTCTATGGCAACGGCGGGCGGAAGCTGTGGATCGAAAAGACCGATCTGGTAGTGGGTGGTTCGAGCGACAGCCACGGGCTTCCCGTCCA
>CAYYOX010000200.1:0-5761 GCA_964473065.1 uncultured Planctomycetaceae bacterium
TAGTAAGCCGGGCCTGTTGTCGGGTGTGTCGTGATGGGAGCCTCGGGGGGTGAGTGTGGGTAGGACCGGGTCGGTGATCCGGCCGATGTCGCGGGTGCCCCGCCGCCCCGGCAGGGGCGCACCCAGCGGCGTCCCGGCATATGCACCCGGCCCCAGACTGTGATAGCCGCCGAGCATAACCAGCCCGGCCCCCGCGCGAACCCGATTGACGAACATCTCCTGCTGCTCCGGCCGAATGTACGAGGAGTCCAGGTCGCCGAAGATGAACACGTCGAACTTGTCGATCGTCTCCTGGTCGGCGGGGATGGCTGTGAGTTCGAGTCCCTCGATGTTCGACCGCTTCAGGAACACGTTGGGACGGGTTTGCACCAGGGCACAGAACTCGAGGTCGGGGTCCTTGGCCAGGAAGCGTTGCACGAGGGCCCCGTATTCGGGCCGAATGGTCCCTTCTAGATAGAGCACGCGGATGCCCGGCTCGACCACCATGGCTACGGCCGAGCGGCGGTTGTTCTCCTCGATGCGTTCCTCGCCGACCGGCTCGATGCGAACCTCGTAAGTATGGCGGCCTTTCTTCTCGGGTTTGAACTCGAAGGCGGCCTCTTGCGTTCCCTCGGTCGCGTCGAGCGTCAACTCTACGTTCTTGCCGATCGGCTGGTCGTCTTCGTGCAGGGTCACCTGCACCACGCGGCCGGCCAAGCCGACGCCCTCGACCGCGGCCGTGATTCGGGCCAGGTTGTTCAATAGCAGCCGCTCGGGACAATCGATGCCGGTCACCTGGATATCGCGATAGGAAACATCGCTGCGCAAACTGGCTCCGACGCCCACCGTATGGACCGGCACGGGCATTTTCAGGGCGATTTCCAAAGGGCTTCGCGATGCGTTGTGCGCCCCGTCCGAGAGCATGATCACGGCCTCGGTCTTTAGCGGCTTCCCGTCGTCGCCGGCCAACCGGACCGACTTGACCAACGCCCGGGAGAGCGACGTCGCCTTGCCCTCGGGCGAGAGGCCGGCCAAGGCGTCTTTGCCTTCCTCTACCGCTTGGGCCCGTTCGGAGAACTGGATCACGCGCAGGTCGAAGTCGTCCTCAAGTTTTTCCCACCACTTTTCGATCTGGCTTCGGGCCTGATTGAATCGGGTTTGGCCCGTGGCGTCGTCGGCGATGCTCATCGACGAGGAGGTGTCCAGCAGAAAGATCAGGGTCTTGCGCTCCTCGAGGTCCCGATAGTAGCTAAACACGGGCCGAAACAACAACAGCACGATCAACAGGATGGCCGCGATTCGCAGGGCCAGCAGCGATTGCCACTGCCACGACTTCAGCGAGCCGAACGCCCGATAGTAGAACGTCCCGGTCAACAGGATCGCCACCGCGGCGACGGCCGCCATGGTGAGGAATCCGGATCCTTGTTGCAAAGCGATGTTGAACACGGGTAGGGGTGACTCTTGGGACTGACTAGCAATATAAAGCCGCGACCGTTGGTCGCGCCAAATCGACGATATCTAACACGGTGTTTTTCACGTTCTTGTGCGCGACCACCGGTCGCGGCTTTATAACGCCGGCACACACGTTACTTTCGGCGTTTGCGGCCGGCCTTTTTTCTTCCTTCTGCCAGGGCTTCCTTGCCGAACTTGATTTGTTTGACGTAGACGACCGCGTCGAGCTTTTCGCCGATCTCGCCTTTGTTGCGTTTTTGTAGCAGGTATCGATCGGCCTTGGCATGGGTGCGATACTTGCCCGGCTCGTCGGGTGTGTAGGTGTAGGGCTGAACGTAGACCACGGCCGAGAGCGGGCCGGTGATCTTGCGATCGTCGCGCAAGGTGATCGTGTGGTCGTACTCCCGGGCCGGATACTCGCGGCCGGTGAACATCTTCTCATCGGAGGCCAACTCTTTGAACTTCCACTCCTTCTCCATCCATTCCTTCTTTACGTTGCATTGGATCTGCTTGATCACTCGCAAGGGGACCTCGCGCTGACGCTCGACCTTTTCGTCATAGATCTTCAGCCGCTTGTCGCGGGTAAGATATATCTGCCCGGGGTGAACGCTCCCGTCGGAGAGCTCAACGTAGCCCGGCACGGCGTCCTCGCGCGCCGAGGGCGCTTTGCCGAACGGATTGATCACCGGCGGATCGGCGGCCATGGCTCGGGACGTTATGGCGGTCGCCAGAACGAGCAGGAGTAACCGGTTCAGGGGTTGGAGGTTGAGCATGTTTTGTCCGTGGTTGACGGGATCGACGGATCCCACCGATGCAATCGGTGGGCTTGGGCGTCGGTTGGTTGTTTCCCTCTACCTCTATTTGTAATCGAAACCCGCCGACCTTGCACGTGCAGAAAGTTGACAGGCGAAATGCGGAATAATCGCCCCGCCGCCGACCGATTGAATTACGGTGAGTTGTATTCTAAGCCACTGTGCCCACCATATCGGGTGGACTGCTGCTTTCCGGAGGAGCCATAGTCCTCTTGACGCGGGCATGTTGATTGCGTCAAAATAGGTGTAGTAGTTCGATTCCTTAAGATGCCGTGACCTTGCGGCCATTCAGGACGAGGAGAGCCATCATGTCGTCAGACCATCGCTGCGGTCGGGAACTTTCCCGGCGAAAGTTTTTGGAAAACGTCGGTCGAACGGCCGCGGCCGGAAGTGCTGCCGGGGGCCTGGGGATTACGGGCGTTGGGTTCGCGCAAGAGAACGCCGGGCCGATCGACTGCGGTCCGCCGCCGAAGGCCAAGCCGCAGCATCGCACGGGCGGCGAGTCGTTCGCGCCGTTGCCGTTGCCGGTCACGCCGCTACGGCGAAGTGAAAAGAAGAAGCCACCCGCGCCGCCGGCATTGATCGGCAAGATGGCCATGGGCCCGATCCGCTGGGTCACCCGCGACGGCAAACGAGTGAAATACCACGATTGGCTGACCGACCCGGCCGACGTGAACACGCTGCTGGAGAATCTGACGACCACGATGGGGATCCACTATCGGGCGATCGAGGCCGACTTCGCCCATTTTTCGTTCGATCCCCGCGAGTTGCCAGCGTTGTTGTTCGCCGGCCACAACAAGTTCGAGTTGAACGACGAGGTCCGCTCGAAGTTGGGCCGCTATGTGATGGACGGCGGAACGATCCTGGGCGACGCCTGCTGTGGCTGGACCGACTTCGCCGATTCGTTCCGCGAAGAGATGACCAAGATCTTTCCCGGCCGACCGCTGACGAAGGTCCTACCCGACGATCCGATCCTTGCGTCGTACCATAAGCTGGGCGATTTCACTTACAAGAAAGGCGACGGCACGACGTTTAGCGAAGCGCCTTGCCTGGAGACGATCGATTTCAGTTGCCGCACGGGCGTGATCTTTTCGCCTTATGACATGACGTGCGGTTGGGACGGCCACGAGCACGATCGGGGAACCCGCGTGATCATCGAGCAGGCCCGGCAGATCGGGGCCAATTTGGTCACGTATATCCTGGGCTCGTTCCAGTTGGGGCGGTTCCTCAGTTCGACGAAGGTCTACCACGAGGCGTCCGCGCCGAGCCGCGACGATTTCGTTTTTGCCCAAGTCCGCCACGGCGGCGATTGGGACCCCGACCCGTCGGCCGTGCATAATCTGTTGAAGTATGCCCAAGACAACTCCACGCTGGAGGTGAAGTTCAAGCGGGAAGACGTCGACCTGAAAGATCCCAAGACGGCCACGGCGCCGCTGTTGTACATGACGGGCCATCGCGAGTTCCGTTTCAGCGACGAAGAAGTGGGCCAACTGCAACGCTACCTCAAGGCGGGCGGAATCCTATTGGCCGACGCGTGCTGCGGACGGTTGACGTTCGATATGGCCTTCCGCCGCGAGATCGCCCGCGTGTTGCCCGAGACGAAGCTGCAACGCCTGCCGGCCGACCATCCCGTATATCATTGCCACAACGACATCACTCAGGCGGAATACACGCCGCGGGTCCACGAGGATTTCGGGTCGTTCGACACGCCGGAGCTCGAGGGTGTTTCGTTGGACGGGCGGTTGGCGGTCGTCTACAGCAAGTTCGACCTGGGTAACGGTTGGGAGCAGTTTCCGCACGCCTACAGCTACGGTCTGAAGGACGAGTCGGCCCTGCAAATCGGAACCAACGTGATCGTCTACGCCGTCACGCACTAGGTAACATTTCGCGATTCGGAGAATGCTCGTAGGGTGGGTCGAGCAGCGAAGACCCACGCAGTAGAATGACGAAGCACGAATGACGAATGACGAAAGGAAGAAGCGTACTTCGTCATTCGTCATTCGGATTTAGTCATTTAGTGCTGCTGCTCGACCCACCCTGCATGTTTCCAAAGTAGTCGTCAGGGGATTTCCACCATGTCACCGGCAGCCGATTCCGTCATTCGCCGCCTGGAAGGCGCACGCGACCGCTGGTGGCTGTTCACGCTGCTGAGCACCATGACCGCGGCCGGTTGCGTGTCGCTGGGCGTGTTGCTGGTGTTTCTGCTGGCCGATGCCCTGATCACGTTGCCCCGGCTGATACTCTTGGGTCTGTTCCTGATCTGGGTCGCTCTGAACGTCCTGTTGCTGGTGTTGGTCAGCCGACGTTCGGCCCGGAGCCAGCGGAGCATCGAGGCGGCCGCAAGACGCGTCGAGTTGGAGTATCCCGAGTTGGGCAGCAGCCTGATCAACTTGGTCCAATTGTCCGAAGAAAACGGGGCGGCCGAGCCGGCCTTTTGCCGAGCGGCCGTCGACGAGGCCGTCTCCGAGATAGGGCACGCGCACTTCGAGGACGCTGCCGCACGGCAATCCCGTTGGGGTCGCTTCATCGCCTGCATGCAGACGCCTCGCGATTTTGGCGAGTCGATCGGCGTGCTCACGCTGCTGATCTTGCTCGCTGTGATTTGTCACACATCCCTGGCCGGTTGGGGATCGGCGGCCAAGCGGCTGATGAGTCCCTGGAAATACGTGCCGGTCGTCGGCGATGTCGGCAAAATCGAGGTAATGCCCGGCGACGCCGAGGTGCTGCTTGGCAGCGGGCTGCGTATTTCGGCGAAGATCAGCAATCCCGAGTCGAAACCGTACGAAGCCCGACTGCTGATTACCCCCGAAGGCGAAGAAGAGACGCCGTTGATCATGGCGGCTGGAGAAAAGCACGCAAACTACGCCTTCACGCTGCCGTCGGTCGTCAAGCCGTTGACTTATCGGCTCGAGATCGGCGATTCGCAGACGTCGGTCTACACCCTCAGCGTACGCGAGAAGCCGACGATCAAAGAGGTCGAGGTGACCTTTCGTTATCCCAACTATCTCGGGCGCGGCCAAGAGACCTTCAAACAGCCGCACGCCGATCTGCAGGCCCCGCAAGGAACTATTGCCAAGTTGCGGATCTATCCGTCGGTGCCGGTGGCCAAGGGCCATATCCAGGCCGAGTCGGAACGCTATATCGGTCGCGTCGAAGAAGGCGGCCGTGTGTTGGTCATCGACGAGATGCCGTTGCTTAGAGACATGACGTTCACCGTGCATTTGGTGAACGACGCCGGGCACAGCGACCCTGACCCGCGGTTGAATCGGATCCACGTGTTGTTGGACAAGCCGCCGACCGTTGAGCTTTTGAAACCGTCGCGGCAGTCTTCTTCAGCCCCCGGCGCGAGCGTGCCGGTGATGATCCGCGCGAGCGACGATTATGGGGTGGCCCGGCTGCGGCTGGAAATGAAAACTTCCGACGCCCAACCGGACGGCGAAGCAACCCAACCGGACGACAAGACGCCCGCCATGGTCGTTCGAGAATGGACGCAATTCGAGACCGCCACGGCCGTGCTC
>CAYYOX010000200.1:5771-10759 GCA_964473065.1 uncultured Planctomycetaceae bacterium
TTGGAAGCTCGCCACAGCCCTGCTTTCCCGGCATGAACGGGCCCTGAAGCCCGAGGAAGTGAAGCCGGGCCAAACGGTGCTGGTGCGTGCGGTGGTTCGCGACGGGCGGATGATCGACTCTCACGGGTTGGAGTTGGATCGGCAAGAGGCAGCCACCCCCTGGCACGCGATCCGGCTGATTGCTCCGCAGGAACGGGCCGCCGCCGCCTTGGAGCAGGTCGACAACTTGCGGCAGGCGATTTGGGCCATCCTCGAGAAGCAGATCCGTGCCCGAGTCAAGGCGGCCACGATCCTCAACCAGCCCGAGCTTCCCGCGCGGCTCGAGTTGGCCGGCGAAGTACGCCACAGTCAGGTCGAAGTGCAGCAGACGGCCCTGGTCGTGGTCAAGTCGATCGGCAAAACCGACCAGGCCGACCGCCTTCAGATCAAGCAGGTGCTCAACGCGTTGGCTACCGGCAAGATGCTCGACGCCGTGCGGCAAGGCGACGCGCTGGTCAAGCTACAGGCCGTCGAGCCGATAGATCGGGCCGTGGCGCCTTTGACGGCCACACAGGATCAGATCATCGAGGTCTTGCGAAAGCTACTGAACGTTACCCGCCGCGCCCAGAGCGAAGTCCTTTCTGAAATGGAAAAGCGACCCGGCGGCGATCTGCCTGACGACGTGCAGCAAAAGCTCGAAGAAGCCCACGACAAGCTGGATGAATTCCTCGAACAGCAGAAGAAGGTGATCGAGGCGACCAAGGATCTGGCCAAGACGCCGGTCGACGATTTCACCGAGGAAGAAGAGCAGAAGCTCAAGGAACTGGCGGCCAAGGAAGACGACTGGTCGAAGTTTATGAAGGATTTGCACTCGGACCTGAGCAAGCTACCCGAGCAGGATTTCGCCAACGCCTCGATGCTCAAGGAGTTGGTCGAGATTCAGACCGAGATCAAGATGGCCGAGGATGCGTTGCTGAAGAAGACGGCCGACATTGCGGTGCCGCTGGAGCAGTTGGGTTACGAAATGGCCGAAGAGATGAAGACGAACCTCGAGAAATGGCTCCCCGACACACCCGATCGGGAACGCTGGAGCCAGGAAGAATCGTTAAGCGATGCCGACAAGGAAGCCCCCATGGCCGAACTGCCCGGCGAGCTAGAGGACCTGATCGGCGAACTGATGGAGGAAGAGGAGGACCTGTTCGACGAGATGGAAGACATTTCGAGCAGCGCGGCCGACTCTTTGGACAAGGGGGCCGGTTGGGACGTGATGGACGGACCGATCTCGAACATGAGCGCCAAAGGGGCCACCGGCAACCGCTTGCCCAACACGAGCGAGATCGGCGGTCGTTCCGGCGAAGGACGCAGCGGCAAGTCGAGCGGCGAGTTTGTCGGCGACGAGGCCATCGGCAAGGGCGGGCGAAAGACACCCAGCCGCTTGACCCCCGACGCGTACATGAAGGGTCAGATCAAAGATCACAGCAAGGATCCGACCGGCGGCGCCACCGGCGGCGGCAAGGAAAGCGGCCAAGGCGGCGAAGGGCTCGAAGGGCCCCTGCCCGGCTCGCCGGGCAAACGCGATCTGCAGCGACTGGCCGGCAAACAGGCCGCCCTGCGCAATCAGGCTGAAGGGATCGATCTGAAGTTCCAGATCATGAACTTCCATCATACCGATCTGAAGAACCTGATCGAGGTCATGGCCCAGATCGAGCGCGACCTGCAGGCCGGACGGTATCAAAACGCCTTGCGGCAGCGCAAGGTTCTGATCGACGGGCTGGGGAACGTCAAACAATACGTCGACGGCGAATTCGAGATCCGCCAAGACGCCACCTCGAACCTTCCCGCCGACATCCAGGACAAGATCCTCGGCAGCATGGAAGATCCCTCGCCCGCCGGCTGGGAAGAGCTCAATCGGGAATACTTCGAGCGGCTATCAAACGAAGGGGGAATGGGGAATTGAGTAGTCAACCTGGCAACCCGCTGTGGAGACGCTCGGCGATTCTCGCTTTGATCGCCGCCATGGTCTCCTTACCGCCGCTTGTCGTCTGGGCCAACGAGCAGAAGGTGGTCATCCCGTTCGACTTCGTCTCGAAGTTCGACGAGGGTCGCTATGGCGAAATGGTGGGCGACATGATCTGGAAGAAGCTCAGTCGTGACGGCGGGTTCATTATTCCCGAGACGATGCTCGACGTCCGCGACACGTGCCGGACCAACAACCTAAACCCCTCGCCCGAGATGCCGCTTGCGAAGATGCGGAAGATTGTCCAAGAAGATTTCGGGGCCCATATCGGGATTTGGGGGAGCGTGGAACGAGCGCCCGGCCATGACTTCGAGATCTACGATCTGGTGATTAAGTGCGTCGATTTTACGGCCTATCCCGAGGCAAAAGTCATTTACGAGTGCAGCAAGCGAACCAACTCGGTCAGCGAGATCCCGCACTTATATGTCAAGGAGATGCTCGACGCCCTGAACGGCCGCAAGCCGGGCGGTCCGCCGCCGGTCGACGAACTGGCCGAAAAAAACTGGCAAGAGAACCCCAACCTTCTCACGGGCGATTTCGAGAAGGGTAGCAGCGGAGTGCCGGTGGGTTGGGAGTCGACCGGCGCCCAGCCGCGCGAGCCGTTGGGGGACAAAGTTCGCTGGGGCCCCGAGGCCGGCAGTCGCGGCAATAAGGTGATCCGTTTCACTTTCGACGCGGGCATCGGCGACGGGTACGGCGTGATGTACTACAGCAAATTCTTTCCAGTCGACGAGGGCGCCAAGTATCGCTTCCAATGTCGTTGGCGATCTAACGGCCCGAACGTGAAGGTGTTTATCAAGTGCGCCGACGAGATCGGCACCACGTATCGTCGCGATTCGCAGCGTAAATCGGGCGGCGCACGAAGCCCCGGCAGCTACGTTCCCGAGATCAATCAAACCCGCGAGGTCTACCGCAGCCAACAGAACCTCAAGGGCCCGAAGAACACCTGGAACACGCAGACCCAGGATTTCACGCCTAAGCACACGAAGTACACGCCACGTTGGGGTCGGGTGATGCTCTACGCCTACCTGGGCGCCGGCGTGGTCGAATTCGACGACGTGGTTGTCAAGCAGATCGTACCCGCCTCACCAGGCGCCGGCGATAAGCAACGCCGCCACTCGCTGGAGACCCGGGTGACCGTCGAAGAGATGGAAGAAAACGAGCGTCGTGGCCGGGAAGATGAATAACTTCTGACCATTGCGTGTGCCACTGCTTCGCAGAAGCAGTGCCGCTTCCCGGCGAAAACACTGCTTCTGCGAAGCAGTGGCACACACTTCTTCGACTAAACGGCCGGTTTTCCGCGTGTTCCCCGGCTTGGACGCCATCGGTGTGGCGTGTATAATCGGGGGATGCTCAGCCTTCGCAGCGGGAATATCGCCTTTCGTACGGCCCATATCGGGGCCATGGGGATTCTTACGGGTGGACATGCCTTCGATGTGCCGAAAACACAATTGGAGCCCTATTTATGGGCGACCGTGGCCACCGGCGTGGCGTTGGGGGCCGTCGAGGCTTGGGGTGGGCTGAGTTGGTTCCACCAGCTTCGGGGGCTGATGACCATGGGCAAGCTGGGCTTGCTCTGCGCCGTACCATTTCTATGGGACCGGCCCGATTGCCGGCTGGGTGTGATGATCGCCGTGGTGGTGATCGCCTCGGTCGGCTCGCACATGACGGCCCGATTGCGATACTATTCGGTAATTTACCGCGAGGTTTTACCAAGCCATCAAGGGCCTGGAGTGGCCCAATTAAGCGACGAACTGAAAGAGAACGAGAATGACCCAACAACCGCCTGAATCCTGCCCTCACAGCGGATACAACCCGGCCGACTTCGACCAGAACCCGTTGATGTTCTACTACGAGTGCACCATGGCCTGCGATCTGGTGTGTAAGCACTGCCGCGCGTCGGCCCAGGAAGAACCGCATCCCGACGAACTGTCGACCGAGCAAGCCAAGGCCCTGATCGATCAGGTGAACACCTTCCCGCGATCGCCGATGATGGTCTTCACCGGCGGCGACCCGCTGAAACGGCCCGACCTGTTCGAGTTGATCCGGCACGCCATCGACCAAGGAATCCAAGCGGCCTTGACCCCCTCGGCCACGCCGTTGGCCACCCGCGAGGCCTTTCAGCGAGCCAAGGACGCCGGCATCCGGCGATTGGGGATCAGCCTCGACGGCGCCGACGCCGAAACGCACGACGCCTTCCGCGGTTGGGAAGGCAGCTTCAAGAAGACGCTCGAAATGCTCAAGAATGCCCGGGAGTTGGGCCTGGCCGTGCAACTGAATACTTCCATCACGCGGCGCAATGTCCATCAGGTCGACGCGATTGCCGAGTTGCTGGCCGAGCAGGGGATTGCCATGTGGTCGGTCTTCTTCCTGATCCCGGTCGGTCGCGGCATGGAAGAGGAGCGGATCAAGCCGGAAGAATACGAAACGGTCTTCGGGCAGCTCTGGAGCCATGCCCAAAAGCAACCCTACAGCATCAAGACGACCGAGGCCCCGCACTATCGGCGCTATGTGCTCGAGCAGGGCGGCGATCCGCTGGCCGGCCCGCAAGGAAAAGACGACTCGGCCGCCCGACGCGGACATCGAGCCCCGTTGGGCGTGGGCGACGGCAAGGGGATCATGTTCGTCAGCCACACCGGCGAGATCTATCCGGCCGGGTTCCTGCCGCTGTTGTGCGGTCAGTTCCCCAAAGACTCCGTCGTCGAGACGTATCAAAACCATCCCACGTTCCGAGCCCTACGCGACCCGGACGGGTTCAAGGGCCGTTGCGGCATTTGCGAGTACCGCTACGTCTGTGGCGGCAGCCGCGCCCGAGCCTATGCCGTCACCGGCGACCCGCTAGAGACCGAGCCCGACTGCGTCTTCATCCCCGGCCAGAGATCCGAGCCGATTGTTTAGCTGGCGTCGTTTAGCAGCCGCCGGTACGGCGGCTTGGTTTAGCAATCGCCGGCACGGCGGCTTGAAGCGGAAATACCCTGGCCCACAAAGCCGC
>CAYYOX010000201.1:0-10757 GCA_964473065.1 uncultured Planctomycetaceae bacterium
ACTCACGTGCAGGAAATATACGTTAGGCAATAATATGACTATCGCCTACGAACAACAGCTTAGCCAACGGTTGCAATGGGCATTGCAGGAGGGGAGTATGCACTTCGAAGAGAAGAGTGCCGTGCATCGTGCGCTGCGGAAGGTAGTCGAGCGGCTCGACGAACATCGAATTCCCTACGCGGTGGCTGGCGGTATGGCGCTGTTTTTCCACGGCCTTCGCCGTTTTACCGAGGACGTGGATATCCTGGTGACCGCCGAGGGACTCGAACGACTCCACCGCGAACTCGAAGGCCGCGGATACGTGCCGATTGTGGCGGGTGGACGAAACCTGCGGGATGCCGAGTTGGGTGTGCGGATCGAGTTCCTGGTAGCCGGCGAGTTTCCCGGCGACGGGAAGCCCAAGCCGGTTGCTTTCCCCCTCCCCGAGGAAGCAGCCGTCGAGAAGGAAGGCATCCGCTGGCTGACCTTGCCCGTGTTGGTTGAACTGAAAACCGCCTCCGGCATGACCAACCCCGGCCGACTGAGAGACCTTGCCGACGTTCAGCAACTGATCCAGGTCCTTCAACTACCGGCCGATTTTGCCGAGCAGTTGCACCCCTTCGTACAAGAGAAATACGCCGAGCTTTGGGCCTCCGTCCAAGAGAGTCCGCAACCGCCGCAATAGCCGAAAGACATCGAGACTTCTCGTGACAAAACCTTACCAAATCATCATCGGCCTGGAAGTTCACGTCCAGTTGGACACCCAGAGCAAACTGTTTTGCGGGTGTAGTACGCAGTTCGGTTCGCCGCCGAATACGCAGACTTGCCCGGTCTGTACCGGGTTGCCCGGCACGCTGCCGGTGATGAATCGCGAGGCGTTTGCTTTGTCGCTGCGGACGGCCGTGGCGTTGGATTGCGAGATTCCTCGGTTCACGAAGTGGGATCGGAAGAACTACTACTATCCCGACCTGCCTAAGCACTACCAGATCAGCCAGTTCGACCTGCCGATGAGCCTAAACGGCCATCTGATGATCAGCGATCCCAAGGGCGAGGCGGAGCCGGCGCGAATCGGAATTATTCGGGCTCACCTCGAAGAAGATGCCGGCAAGAGCATGCACGACGAAGAGGCGGGCAAGGCCGACAGCCGTATCGACTTGAACCGTACCGGCACGCCGTTGCTGGAGATCGTCAGCGAGCCCGACCTCCGTTCGCCCGAGCAGGCCAAGGCCTTCTTGACCGAACTGAAGCTGTTGCTGAACTACATCGGCGTCTCCGATTGCAACATGCAGGAGGGAAGCCTGCGGGTCGATGCCAACATCAACCTGCATCTGGACACGCCCGAGGGGAAGGTGGCCACGCCGATCGTCGAAGTGAAGAACATGAACAGCTTTCGGGCTGTCGAGCGGGCGTTGGCCTATGAGGCCGAGCAGCAGTACGAGATTTGGCAAGAGACGGGCAAGAAGCTGGGCGACGTGCCGAAACAGACCCACGGCTGGGACGAAGCGGCCCAAGTCACGCAACCCCAACGGTCCAAGGAAGAGTTGAGCGACTACCGCTTCTTGCCCGACCCCGATCTGATGCCGGTGATCGTCGAGCCCGAAGAGGTCGACCGGGTGCGCGAGTCGTTGTGCGAATTGCCGGCCGCGTTGCGCGAGCGACTTCATCAGACTTTCGACATCACGCCCTACGACGCCGACGTATTGGTCAACCAGGGCCGCGCGTTGGTCGACTATTTCGTCGAACTGTCCGAGGCCTGCGGCGACGGCAAGGCGGCCAGCAACTGGGTCCAGCAGGACGTGCTGCGGACGCTCAACGAGCAGGAGACCACAATTGCCCAATTTCCCGTCACGGCCGCCGCATTAGCCGCATTGCTCGACGCGGTCAAGAAAGGTACAATTACAACGAGCCGGGGTCGGGAAGTCTTGGCCCAAATGATCGCCTCGAACCAGTCGGCCGAGGAGGCCATGCAGAGCCTCGGCATCGCCGAAGTGGACGAGTCGGACCTGGAATCGCTTTGCCGCGAGTTGCTCGACGCCAACCCGAAGGTCGTCGCTCAAGTGAGGGAAGGCAAGGCCAAGGCAATCGGCGCGTTGATCGGCCAAGCGAAACAAAAAAACCCCAACGTCAACCCAGCCCGAGTCCGCGAGATTTGCCTCGAACTGATCGAGAAGATGTGAACTACCGGCAGGACACTTGAGCGGCAGAGGAGCCCATTATGAGTGATTCCAAGGAAGCCGATCAGCAAGCGAAGCTGCAGCAGTTGCAATCCGAGTTAGCCTCCTTACCGGTCCAAAATCCGGCCGATGGCTTTTCCAATCGCGACCATGACGATACTTTGTATGGAGAGGCCCAGTAATCTTCGTCAACCCGGCCCGAGTCCGCGAGATTTGCCTCGAACTGATCAAGAAGATGTGAGCATCATCACCCTGACAACCGACTTCGGCACCGACAGCCCTTATGTGGCTGCCATGAAAGGGGTGATTCTTTCGATCAATCCGGCAGTCACGATCGTCGACATTACGCACGACATCCCGGCCCAGGACGTGCAACGCGGGGCGGTTGTGCTGGACGACGTGACCGAGCGATTTCCGGCCGAGACGATCCACGTCGTGGTGGTCGACCCGGGCGTGGGGACGCATCGGGCCATCATCTACGCCCAAATCGGCCAACATCATTACATTGCCCCGGACAACGGGCTGTTGAGCCGGTTGGCCCTGCGTACGCGGCCCTCGAAGTTGATCCAGTTGACGAACGCCGAGTTCTGGCTCGAGGAGATCTCGAACACGTTCCACGGCCGCGACATCATGGCCCCGGCCGCCGCGCATTTGAGCCTGGGACTGGACCCGCAGCGACTCGGCTCGCCCACCGAGGACTTGGCCAACGTCGATTGGCCCGACGTGCAACAAACGCCCACGCGGATCGAAGGTCGCGTGTTGCAGATCGATTCGTTCGGCAATCTGATTACCAACATCACGGCCAGCATGTTGGGCGATCGGCCGACCGACGAACGTGTGTGCATTATCTGCAGCATCTTCGAGACCTGGGGAATCTTGCAGACCTACGGCGAGGCACTGGACGGGACGTTCGTGGCCGTGATCGGATCGACCGGCCGACTCGAACTGGCCCTGGTCGGCGACAACGCGGCCGAACGACTCGGCATGCAAGTCGGCTGCCCTGTGGTCGCGTCTTGGGATTAGGGGCGTTCTCCTACGCAAAAAACGCCGGGCCCTGTTTTTCAATTAACGCGGCCCGGCCGCTAAACATTCTGCCGCTAAACATTGTGCCAATGACCGACAAGCCTACACCGGAACAACTTGATGCCTGGGACCGTCGGCATGTTTGGCATGCCTTTACTCAGATGGCCGAGTATGAGCCGCTGATTATCGAACGGGCCGAGGGTTGCGTGTTGGTCGATGTCGAGGGAAACGAGTATCTCGATGCGGTCAGTAGCCTTTGGTGCAACGTGCATGGGCATCGGCACCCGCGGCTCGACGCGGCCGTTCGCGAGCAGTTGGATCGGGTTGCCCATGTCACCTCGCTGGGTGCGTCGAACCCGACGACCATCCAGCTTGCCCGACGGCTGAGCGAACTGGCGCCCGGGGACCTCGAACACGTCTTCTTCTCCGACGACGGCGCCACGTCGGTCGAGGTGGCCCTGAAAATGGCCTTCCAGTATTGGCGGCAGTGCGACGACCCAAAGCCCGAAAAGACGGCCTATGTCGCGTTGGGCGACGCCTATCACGGCGATACGCTAGGTAGCGTGAGCGTGGGCGGCGTGCAGCGGTTTCACGCGATGTTCAGTCCATTGTTGTTCGAGACACTCCGCGTGCCGTCGCCCGACACGTACCGAACGCCCGAGGGCGTCGACCCTGAAAACCTGTCGGACCATTACTTGGGCCAAGTAGAACAGGTTCTAGCAGAGCATCACGAGCGAATTGCCGCCTTGGTCGTCGAACCGCTCGTGCAGGCGGCGGCCGGCATGGTGATGCAACCGGCCGGCTATCTTCGCGGATTGCGAGAATTGACCCGCAAGAACAACGTGCGGTTGATGGACGCCGAGGTGGCCGTCGGCATGGGACGAACGGGCCGCATGTTCGCGTGCGAGCATGAGGACGTAGTGCCCGACTTCCTTTGCCTGGCCAAGGGCCTGACCGGCGGCTACATGCCCTTGGCCGTGACGATAACCGACGGCCGGATTTGGCAAGCCTTCCTTGGCGACTACACCGAGAACAAGACATTCTTCCACGGCCACACCTACGGCGGCAACCCGCTGGGAGCGGCCGTGGCATTGGCTACGCTCGATGTGTTTGAGCAGGAACAGACGCTGGCCCGGCTGACGGAAAAGATCGATCGGCTTGCCGAGCATCTAAACCGCATCGCCCGGCTGCCGCACGTTGGCGACGTTCGGCAATGTGGCATGATCGGCGCGGTCGAGTTGGTTCGCGACAAGGCGACCAAGGAGCCCTTTCCGTTTACTGAAAAACGCGGGACCCGCGTCTGCGACTATGCCCGCAGCCAGGGTGTTTGGATCCGGCCGCTGGGCAACGTGATTGTGATCATGCCGCCGCTGGCTGTGAGTATTGGGCAGTTGGACCGGATTGCGGAGGTGGTTCGACGGGGATGCGAGTTGATTTGAGTCGCATTGCAAAGCCGCAAGCGGCCCTATTCGGCGGCCGACTTGGTGCCGTCGGGTGAGCCGCTGATGGGCGTTCCGTGCGGCAAAGGTCGCGCGGCCACGGGATAGCCCATTTCGTAGAGTGCCTTCTTCAGCTTGCGGAACGAGCCGAAACTGTCCTGGTAGGTCCAAAGCGTGACGGTCGTTTGATCGGGCCGATAAGGCTCCAACGTCTGGTGAAACTCGGACCCTTCGCGTAACGCCTCCTCGACCGTTTCGCCCATGTGGTTGGAGACGGGAATCAACGTCCAACGCTTCAGTCGTGCCACGCTGCCGCCTCGACCGGTTTCCATGGCGACCTCCGCTGGAATGTCTTTGCGTTCGAACGTGTAGCGAAGCCGGAATCCGCCGACCGGCCCAACGACTTCGGTCAACTCGGGATACTCGAGCAACTCGCTCTTCTTCCGCCGTGCGTCTTCCTTGAGCCGCTTGACCAGTTCGTCGAGCGGAATGTGTGTGATCTGTCCGCCGATCAACTGAAAATGGACCTCGCGCCCGTCGGTCGTCTTGCTCAAGGGGGTGGGGTAACTTTCCACCAAGGTCGATTCGGCCGGCGTGGCTTCCACTTGGGCCTTGCGATGGCGGGTTTGGTCGAGTTGTCGCCGGGCGTCGGCAAGATTTCGCCCCAGATCGAACTGCTGCTGAGCCTGGGTGTCCAGCCGCCCGCGACGCGTTTCGATCTCATGTTTCACGGCCGAGAGCATGGTGGCCAGCACGTCTCGCTGTCTGCTTCGGTTGAGCGCTTCTTGGCGAACGTTTTGGATCTGCTCGCCGATACCCAATACCTCGTCGAACATCGACTTCCTGAGCGCCTGCTGCTTTTCGAGTTGAGGATCGACTTTCGCCGCCGCGATGGCCGCCACTACCGGCGCATTCTTGACCCGCATCCCCGCCACCATCACGAGAATGATCAGGATCCCCACCATGTTGGCCACGACATCGAGAAACGAATCGTGGCTGGGGGTGTCGGCGTCTTGGCGTTTGCGTTGCGGCATGGGTTAGTAGGCAGTAAGCAGTAGGCGGTAGGCAGTTATAACTGGACGTTTACGAATCAGTCCCCTCTCCCTCTGGGAGAGGGCTAGGGTGAGGGTGATTTGCTGAGAAACGTCCTTCCTCACTTGTGTGTCCTTTCTATGCCCTCACCCCCGGCCCCTCTCCCAAAGGGAGAGGGGAGGTTGATGGCAGTTATTGTTTTCTTTCTACGCTTAGGCCGCTGTCGTCTAGTAGGATTTCTAGGTCGGTGAAGCGGCTTTCGGCTTCGGGGGCCACATAGAGGTTTAGGACCGGTTTCCAGTACATGCCCTTGCCGGCGATCCCCCAACGGTCCATGTGTTCCCAGACGGCCGAAATAAAGTCGTCGATCGAGTCGCCCGTGTGCTCTCTCAAGAGAATGGTCTTGCCGGTTCCGTCTTGTTGCGGACCGACGATCAAGCGGTCGGGCAAACACTCCACGCGAATCGGTCGGGTCAACGGCGTCGAGCCGCGCGAGGCGTCTGGTAACCCCCAGTCTTGGCCGCGGGTGGCTGCGAGCTTCTCTGCGTGTTTCTCGCCGGAACCCTGGCTCGGTTTCTTCTCGTGCGGCGTCCACTCGCCCGGTCGTTGCGGCGTACCGCCTGACTGGGCGGACTCGCGCGGCGGCCGCATGTTCGATTGGTTGGCCGCAGTCTTCTGTCCATTCCCGTGCGAGCGCAACGGCGAACGTGGCTCCTTGGAACCGAACTGCCGACCAACCCGACCCGCCGTTGGCTGGCGACGGTAGGGTGAGCCACGATTGCCGGAATACTCCATCTCGCGATCCTCGGCGATTCCGCGCGTCATGACACGATATCTCGGCTTCCGCGATCCTTGATAGTGGCGAGGAGCGGCAGCGATCAGCCGCATCTGTCGCACTCGGGCCGTCTCGATCGCGCGCTGAGTCACATCGGCCAAACGCGCGTCGGGCGGCGGAAAGTCGAGATCCCAGTCCTCGCCAATCAACTCATAGCCGAACTCCGAGCCCCACGACTTCATGGCCGCCCGAACCGCATAATAGGCGACAACCCCGTCCGGGCGGACCAACAGCAACGGATACGGCTCACCTGCCTGCTCCGGATCGAACTGCCCGCTGCCCAGCAGATACTCCCGCGTTGCTCGTAAGGCGGCGGCCAACGGATTGCCCGGTCCCATCGGACCGAGGAAGTCGTCCTCTCCCAACTCGATCCCCTCCGGCTGAATCACCACGGAGTCTGCACGGCACTCGATGTAGATTGGCCGACGGAATGTCTCGTTCGGGCCCTGGTAAGGCACGATCGCATACGAACGGCGTCGTTGGGCAATTGCCTGTTCCGATTGGGCCAGTTCACGTTCGGTGCGGGCAATCTCGTCTTTCAGGCGGTCCAACTCGGCGGCCAGTTGTTCGCTTCGGCGTCCTTCTTCGAGCTCGGGCTGCTGTAGCGCCTCGAAAGCGGCCTTCAATTGGGCCAGTTCGTCACTCAACCGGCGAGTGTGATCTTCGATATGCCCCAACACCATCCGTGCACCCGCCAAATCGCCCTCCGTCTTGCGGCGTGATTCTTCGAGTTGCTCGACTTCCCATTGCAGCGTCTCGAGTTCCGACTCGTTGTCTTCCTGCTGCTCGATTTCCTTGGCCGCCACCGCCTGGGCAGCCTGAAGCCGGGCCTGGCGAGCGATCACGACCAAGAGCAAGATCAAAGCCCCCATCGTGCAGATCAGCACGGCCAAGAACGGAAACAGCGACACGCCCGGCGTCGGGCGGGGACGCTTTCGAGTTGAGTAGCCCGATCGTTTCATGCGGCGTGCGGTGTGGGTTTCTTAGGCGCCAATTGGACTGCCGGCATTCCGGCCGGGTCTTCCGCCAATCGGCCGTTGAGCAGGTGGATCGTGGCCGCCAGGCTCATGACGGTCTGCTCGAAGTGCTTGGCCCCGGAAAGCGTGGCCAGATTTCGATTCAACGCTTCTTCCAATTGCACCACCTCGCCGGTGGCCTCGATTGCCCGACTGAGCACCTCACCTTGGCGAACGAGGTTCGTTTGCAGCGAGTTGACCGTTTGCATACCTTGGGCCTGAGCTTGCTGCACCTGCTGCCAATGCCGCTGGTTTTGCTGAGCCATGCCCTGTTCGGCGGAAGCCAGACGCTGCGAGTGGACTTGCATTGTCTCCTGCAAGGCGGCGGCCAGCGCCGACTGCAACTGCTTGGCGCCGCTCTCGGCCATGCCGGCCCAACGGCGGTTGGAGGCCTCCATCGACTGCTGCCATAGCTCCACTTGCTGGCTGACCAATCGCTCGGTCGCCTCGACGACCGTCTCGGCCATACGGCGAACGGCGACCACTTGCCCTTCGGGACCCTCGGGAATGCGCTCGAAGCGGCCTTCCAACTCACTCACGGCAAGCTGATCGACGCGGTCCAGCAGGGACCCTTCGATCCGATCGGTCAGGTATTGGGTGAACATCAGCACGATCGACAGCCCCAAGGCTAACGCCGTCGTGTCGAAAGCGACTGCCAGTCCGGCCGTCACGTCCGGCAAGGAATTCTCCAAGGCCTCGGGCGACAGGTTGGCGATCGCCAGTGTGATTCCAATGACCGTGCCTAAGAAACCCAGGATCGGAATGGCCCAAATGATTACTCTTATCAGGGCAAAGCTCGAGTGGAGTCGATCCGCCTCGACATCGGCCAGATATTTTAACTGATCGTCCAACGTGTCGGCCGAGCCGCGGCGTCGCACGTGCTCGATCGCTTCGCGAAGTCGGCGGACCAGATAATCGGCCTGCCGTCGGCCAGGAAGGCGATCAAGCCAGCCCAGCAAGGCGTCGCAGCTTGCCGCCGTTTGGGCCTCTTGTGATTTCGGTCCCAACAGACTCTGGGTAAGGACCGCATATTGGGCCGACACATCGAACAGCTTTCGCACCATGGCGGCCATCCCGATGAAGAACATGGTCGCGGCAATGTACTCGACCGGGTGGCTCGTGAAATAACGCCCGACGAAATCGCCGCCAAGTAGTTCCGCGTAGATCAGTCCATAGAATCCGGCCGAAGTCAGGGCGCCCCACAGGATGGGCGATCTGGTAATCGACTGGGCCAAACGGTCTGAATTGCTGCGATCCGAATTGCTCACGATGCAGGATCCTCCAGTTAGCGGTCAAGTGACTCATGCTCGGCGCGCAACGGCACCGGCTTATCCCTAAAATCGGCCTAATCGGCAAAGTTTATGAGCAGAAACGCTCAGAGGATCACCTAAAGGCAAGCTGGGTAAACTGGGGAATACAGGGCGGCCGCGATACTGAGGAATGATCCGATCCGGAAAAAGGTGACGGGCACCTTTTTCCTCGTGAGGTTTTTGTAGGAACACGCATGTTTCGCCCGTGTTGGGTATATCCTGTCTCTTGCAAGCAATCCGTGTTCCACGGTAAAATCCTCCCTGGTTGTCCGATTCTGCTGCCTGTCAACTTTTGCCGACTTTTTTCCGCCTGGCTAAGAATCCCTGTCAATTCATACTTTGGGTGATTTTGCGAAAGCAATTGCTGATGGTTCGCCAATCGCGGCAAGATGAGCGAAATGTTGTCCCCTTGCTACGGGGTGATTTTCTGGTTGCCGGCGTTGTGGCGCTGGTGGTCCTGGGGCTCGATGTCTGGATGCTGGCGCCCGGCTTGTTGCAGGCCGACAGCGGCGAGTTGCAAACGCTTTCGGCCACGCTGGGATATGCCCATCCGACCGGCTGCCCGGTCTATCTGCTATTGGGGAAACTGGCAACGTTCCTTCCCGTCGGAAGCATCGCTTATCGCGTGAACCTGCTCTCGGCCCTGTTCGCCGCCGTGGCCGCCGGAGGGCTGTGCCTGCTGGGCAACTTGCTTTGCGGACGCCGCTATTGCAGCGCCGTCGGCGCGTTGGCCCTATGTGTTTCGCCCACGTTCTGGTCCCAAGCAATCGTCGCGGAGGTCTATGCCTGCGGGGTGGCCTTGGCGGTTGGCGTGCTGTTGGGGTTGGAACTTTGGCGGCAGACCGGGCAGGTTCGCTGGTTGTTCACCGCGTCGTGCCTGGGCGGCATCAGCCTGGGCGTCCACTCGACCGTTGCCCTGTTAGCCCCGGCCGCCTTGCTCATGGTGGTGCTGACGCCAGACCGCTGGAAGGCCAATTGGACGGCCGCTATCTTGGGCGCGATGACGGGCGTGGCAGTCACCTTAGCCGCCTTTGCCACTCTCGATTGCGTCGACAGCCCGACCAGCTATTTTCGCACGGTCGTGGAACCTTCGCGCTCCGTATGGAATCTCGAATCGGAAGATGTGGACGGCTATTTCGATCGGGTAAGACTCTCCTTCGCCGCGCCGCAGTTTCGCGGCCTGTTGACTTCCCAACCGCCGGAGGTTACGCAACGCAAGGCCGGCGAGTATGCGACGAATCTTGCCAGGGAGTTTTCGCCCTTCTGGCTGGCCGCGGCGGTCGTGGGGATCGTCTGGCTGGGACGCAGGAATTGGAGAATGTCGCTCGTGCTGGGGCTGATGTACTTCACGCACGCGGCCTACGACCTTCAATTCGACGGCGTGGTCCATGTGCTTTACATCGCCACCTATGTGCCGATCGCGATTTGGGGCGCTGCCGGTCTGGCCGCCTTTGCCGACGGTTGTCGCGATCTGGCCGAGCGGTTTTCACGTCGTTCGATCCCGTGCGATCTGCTGGTCGCGCTGGTCGGGTTGGGGATCGTCGGTTGGCCCATGTTGCAAGCCGGCGCCTTCAACGAGGAGGGGCGCCGCACCTGTTGGGTACCGCCCGAGGAAGATCCGCCGCGGGTGGAATACTCGGCCGAGTTTCACCGAGACGTGGCGCGGTTGATCGACGAATTGCCGGCCGACTCCGTCGTGTTTACCGGCTGGTGCCTGCTGTATCCCTACTACTATGTGGCCCACGTGGAAAAAGGCCGAACCGATCTGCGATTCATCCAGGACTATCCGCATCCGGACCATTTCGAGCTGGCCGACTCGGCATTCGAGTACGTCAAGGAAGTCTCGCCGCAACGGCCTGTCCTGTTTACGCATCGCGTCAAACGAGTCGCCGAGGCGTTCGAGCTAAGCCCAATCCGCTGCGGCAAGGAGACATTTTACCGAGTTGGCG
>CAYYOX010000202.1:0-6413 GCA_964473065.1 uncultured Planctomycetaceae bacterium
CGACAGGCGTCGTGCGGTGGAAGCATTACCACGACTATCAACGGATCACCGCGATGCTGCAATCCCTGGCCGCGGCGCAGCCTGAGCGTGGGAGGCTCCAAAGCCTGGGTAAGGCGCACGACGGGCGCGAGATGTGGCTGCGTACCATTACCAACTTCAACAAGGCAGAGGACCGCGATAAGCCGGCCTTTTGGAACGACGGCGCCATCCACGCTAACGAGGTCCAGGGCTCGGAAGTCACGCTCTATACGGCCTGGTATTTGTTGGAGATGTACGGACGCAGCCCGTTGATCACCGAGCTGGTCGACCGCCGGGCGTTCTACCTGTTGCCGATGATGAGTCCCGACTCGCGTCACGCGCATATGTATCGGCCTAACTCGACGCACTCTCCCCGCAGCGGGCAAGTGCCCGTCGACGATGATCGCGACGGCCGGTTCGACGAAGACGGTCCCGACGATCTGGACGGCGACGGTCACATCACGCAGATGCGCATCCGCGACGAGAACGGGCGCTTCAAGCCGCATCCGGATTATCCGCACCTGCTGGTTCGTGCGGAGGCGGACCAGCCGGGCGAGTATACCTTGCTGGGGACCGAAGGATTCGACAACGACGACGACGGGCGAATCAACGAAGACGGCGACGGATTCTATGACCCGAATCGCGATTGGGCGTGGCACTGGCAGCCGGGCCATGTGCAGCGCGGCGCCTATCGCTATCCGTTCTCGATTCCGGAGAACCGCCTGGTTGCCGATTTCGTGGCCGATCATCCGAACATCGCCGGCGCCCAGTCGTATCACAACACGGGAGGGATGATCCTGCGAGGACCAGGCGACAAGGACGACCGTTACGAATCGGGTGACCTGAAAGTGTATCAAGCCATCGCCGCCAAGGGAGAACTCGTCCTGCCCGACTATCGATACCTTAACGTGGCCAAGGATCTTTATCAGGTCCACGGCGGCGAGCTCGACTGGTTCTATTCGATGCGCGGCGTGTTCACCTTTTCCAACGAACTGTTCACCTCCGCCAAGTTCTTTGGCAAACCGCGCGGCGAAGGTTACTTCGGCTCGAAGGAAGAGAAAGAAGTCTTCAGCAAGTACCTGCTTTTCGACGACGGCATCGTGGCATGGCAGGAGGTCGATCATCCGCAATACGGCAAGGTGGAGGTTGGCGGGTTGAAGAAGCAGTGGGGTCGGCAGCCTCCTTCGTTCTTGCTCGAGGAGGAATGTCATCGCAATATGGCCTTCACGCTATACCATGCGGACCAAATGCCGTTGGTCGAGATTCAAGAGCTTCGGACCGATCGGCTCTCGGGAAGTCTCATGCAAGTCACGGCCGTGGTGGCCAATCGAAGAGTGACCCCCACCCGCGCGGCCGTCGATGTGAAACGCAAGATCACTGTGCCGGATCTGGTGACCCTCGAAGGCAAAGAGATTCGCGTGGTGACGGGGCTCTGGGCAAAGAATCCCTTCTTTCGCAAAGCGGTCCACCAGAAGCGGCATCCCGAGCGCTTGAAAATCGAGACGATCGGCGGCATGTCGGCCGTCTATGTCCGTTGGCTCATCGAAGGGCAAGGCCCGTTTACGGTGAAGGTCAAGTCGGCTAAAGGCGGATCGGATCAACGCGATTCGGTGCGCGAATAGGGCTCACGGAAACTAATGACCGTCCTCGACGACCTGTCGGCAGAGCGAGGTCAACTCGGCGACGACCGGCTCGATCCTGGTTAGGTCGGCGTCTTTGGCCAATTGTTCGAGTTGACGGGCCGCTTGAGAGATGCTGGGCAGTTCATAGATGGCGGCGGTGCCCTTCATACGATGCGCCAACAGGGCCAGTTGGTCCCAGTCTTGCGCATCCAATGCGGCGGAAAACTCTGCGGCACGCCCGGGTAACTCCTTAAGGAACTCGGCCATCAAGGCCACTTTCTCGGCGGCGAGGTCACCCGGCGGATGTGGCTCTTCGGCCGAAGAACCTGCGGTATGCTCGCCGCCCAGATGCAGAGATAGGGAGCCGAAAAGCTGATCGCAATCGATCGGTTTCGACACGTAATCATTGCATCCGGCATCGAGGCATCGTTGGCGATCGTCGGCCATGGCGTGGGCGGTCAGAGCAAGGATCGGAGTCTGGCATCCCCCTTGCCGAAGCCGCTGCGTGGCCTCGAAGCCGTCCATCTCCGGCATCTGGATATCCATCAGGATCGCATCGTACTGCTGGCCCGTGACTCCGGGGGCCAAAACCTTCTCCACGGCTACCTTCCCGTTGGAAGCAAAATCGACATCCAGACCCCACGCTTTAAGCATCAATCCTAACAGCGTTCGAACTTCCGGCGCGTCTTCAGCCAACAAGACCCGACCGCGCAATCCTGTGTCCTTGCGAAGCACGGCGGGCTCTTCCCCGTCGACCAGATCGGAAGGCAACTCGTCGAGCAGCCTCACGTTTTCCAGCGGGCCCGGATCGATGGCCACACAGAACGTGCTGCCTCTGCCAAGTTCGCTGGCGACCGTGATCTGCCCACCGAGGGCCTCGGCCAGCCGCCGCGAGATACTCAATCCCAAGCCCGTGCCGCCGAAACGCCGGGTAGTCGACATGTCGCCTTGAGTAAAGGGAGTGAAGAGATGCCCGATTTCGTCCTCGCTCATGCCGATACCCGTGTCGGAGACCTCGAATTCGATCCACGGCGGGGTGTCTTCCTGTTGCGGGAAGCGGACCGCCATGGTCACCTTGCCGCGTTCGGTAAACTTGATGGCGTTTGCCACAAGGTTCACAAGGATCTGGCGCAACCGGATCGGGTCGGTTCGGATGCTCGCCGGCAGGGGAAAGGTGTGTTCGATTTCCAGATTCAACTGCTTTTCCTTGGCACGTACGCTCATCAGCGAGCGAACGTCTTCGAGGATCTGCCACGGGGAGCAGTCAGCCTGCTCCAACTGAAGCTTCTCGGCCTCGATCTTCGACAGATCGAGAATGTCGTTGATGATCTGCAGCAAATGTTCCGCGTTGCGATGGATGGTTCCCAAGTATTCGCGCCGCTCGGCAACCGGCAATTCCAGCGACATCAGCAGATCGGTGAACCCCATGATGGCCGTCATCGGAGTGCGGATTTCGTGGCTCATATTGGCCAGAAATTCGCTTTTGGCGCGACTAGCCGCTTCGGCGGCTATTTTGGCTCGGGCCAACTCCTCTTCCGCTTCCTTGCTTTCGGTGATATCTAAGGCGTAGTGCAGGTAAAGTTCGTCCGTGATCGGGATCCAGTGCGCGTCCCAATATCGCCCCATACCCCAGGTCTGCAAGTGCTGCGGTTCACCCGTTCGCCAGGCCTTCTCCGCCAGACACCAAGGGCACGGCCTGTCGGATCTGCCCCATGTCCGAAAGCAGACCGCTCCGGGAATGGCGCCAACCTCTTTGCCGGTTCGATTGCAGGCCACGATCTCTCGGGTACGAGGCTTCAACAGTAAGGTCACCGGGGGCAAACTGTCGAGAAGGATTTGATTGAGCTGAGCCTGCTGGCGGAATTCTTCCTCGGCCCGCTTGTGTTCTGTGATATCGGTAATCACGCCGTCGAGCCAAAGCGCTTCTCCCTGGGCGTCGTAAACGGCTCGTCCCTTTTCGCTCACCCAGCGGATGCTTCCGTCGGCGTGGCGAATACGGTACTCCAACTCGTAGGGCTCGCCCGAGGCGATCCCGCGGTCGACGGCTAGCACAACGCCGCCAGCATCCTCCGGCAGGATCAACTCACCGAAGTTGCGAGGCTCCCCGTCGATGAATTCCCCGGCCGGATAGCCCGTTATGGCCAAGACAGCTTCGCTGACGTACCGCACGTGCCGTGGGGGCTTCAGGCCGCACCGATAGACCATGCTGGGGATGTTCTCGACCAGGGTGCGAAACTGTTGCTCGCTGGTTTTCAGAGCTGCTTCGGCCAGCTTGCGGTCGTGGATATCCTGAATGGAGCCCGACATGCGGGTCGGTTGGCTCGTTTCGTCCCAAAGTGCCTGACCGCGTCCTCGGAACCAACGATACTCACCCGATTTTGTCTTCAGCCGATATTCCGTGTCAAAAGGCGCGTGTTCTTGGAAATGCGCTTCCAAATCCTCCAGCATCTTGGGTAAGTCATCCGGATGCAACAAGGCCTTGAAGCTGGTGAAACATGCGGGAAGTTCTCCAACCTCATATCCCAGCAACTCATACCATCGCGGCGACCACCACTCCTTTTCCTTCGTCACGTCCGGCCAGTCCCACAAGCCGTCGTTGGCCCCTTGCACAGCCAGATCGTAGCGCTCCTCACTTTCCCGCAACGCCTCCTCGACCCGTTTGCGGTCCGTGATTTCTCGGGCAAACGCGCAATTGTACTCCTTGCCGTCGAACTCCAAGTACTTGGCCGTAATCTCGACCGGGAAGATACGCCCGTCCTTCGTCCGATGACGCGACTCGAAGCGCAGAACCCCTTCTCGCTTCAATTCCTTCCAATGTTCGGGCCATTGCTCGACCGGGAAATCGGGATCGATGTCGCCGACCGAGAGCGAGAGTAACTCTTCGGCCGAATAGCCAAGCGAACGGCAGAACGTCTCATTCACGTAGAGAAAACGGGCGTCCGAACCAATCCAAACGACACCCTCGCCGGCATGGTCGAATGCGAATTGAGCCAGTCGAGCCGCGTCTTCCGTGCGAAGTTCGGCCGAAAAACCGTTCGATAAAGCGCCAGCCTCATGCCCCGACGTGGTCGTCGGCTCGGGCCTCCGTTTCCTGGCCATGGAGAATCCTCGAAGTCTCAGGCATCCTGAAAACAATCGTGCCAGTATAAACGCACGTACATCCTCGATCATCTTCTCAACGGGAGTATACTGTATGCGACCGGAAGGATAAACCCCCGTAGACGGCGATGTCGGAGAAATCAACGGCCTCGCTAGCCAACATAACGGCCGGAATATGTGCTGCCGATGGGTATATGCGGATGGCCGCAAGTTGGCTATGATGATGGCCAAGGTAATGCAAACACGGCCCTTAACAGCCCGTTGAAGAACGATAACCTCCGATGCTGGTGTGTGCCACTGCTTCGCAGAAGCAGTGTTTTCTCCCAGCAGGACTAGCGGCACTGCTTCTGCGAAGCAGTGGCACACCCTTGTTCAACGGGCCCTTAGCCGAAAGCAGGAACAAATCATGAGAATCCGCTGGATTGCCACAGTTGTGTGGCTCTTGCTCGTTGCCGGTGTGAATTGCTGCCGGGCCGACGTGAAAGCTTGGGAGGGAACGATCACCGTGCCTACCTATCCCTGGCGGGAAGACGTCAACCCGAAGTTTTGGGCCTTGGAAGGCGGCGTGAAAGATGCGACCGCGGTAAAAGGGGCCCTCGTCTATCCCTACACCATGCAGGATCACCTGCTGCGAACCAAGCAGGACCGAACCTACAAGGCCCTGTTTCTGGAAAACGAATACTTGAAGATCACCTGCCTGCCGGAGTTGGGCGGGCGACTGCACTCGGTATTCGACAAGACCACCGGCGAAGAGATGTTTCACCTGAACTCCGTGATCAAACCCGGCATGATCGCCATGCGCGGCGCGTGGATCAGCGGCGGCGTAGAATGGAATTTCGGCCCGCACGGCCACACCGTCAACGCCGTTTCGCCCGTCGACGCCCTGATTGGCCGCAATCGCGACGGTTCCGCATTCCTGGAAATCAGCAACCGTGAGAAGATCTTCCGCACCCGCTGGACCGTCCGCGTCACGCTGCACCCGGGCAAGGCCTACCTCGACGAGCGAATCCGCATCGAAAACCCGACCGACGGCATGCACCCGTATTACTTCTGGAACTGCACGGCCTTTCCTTGCCGTGCCGGCACGCGATTCATCTATCCCATGTCGCTGGGAACCGACCACGACGGGCGCGAGTTCTTCAACTGGCCGATCCACCAGGGTAAAGACCTTACCTGGCTGAAGAACTACGAAAAACCCTCGTCGGTCTTTGCCGTGCAGTGCGAACACGACTTCTTCGGGGCCTACGACGTCGACGCGAATCGGGGGATCGTGCAGGTGGCCGACCATCGCGAACTGGTCGGCAAGAAGGCCTGGACCTGGGGGCAATCCGACTTTGCCCGCGTCTGCCAGGAAAACCTCACCGACGACCACGAGGCCTACATCGAGGTGCAAAGCGGTCCGTTGCCTACGCAAAACGACTACGGCATGTTGGCCCCCAGGCAACGCGTCGCCTGGCGCGAATGGTGGCTGCCGGTCCACGGACTGGGTGACGGGTTCGAGTATGCCAACAAGAATATGGTCGGGCACACGTGGCGCAAAGACGGCAAACGGCAGTTGCGTCTGTTGGCCACCGGACGCTTTCCCGGGCCGAAGTGCCCGGTGACCCGAAATGGAGAGCAGCTCGCTCAGGACGAATTTCAGCGTTCCGCGCGGGCACATGCAATACGGGTGCA
>CAYYOX010000202.1:6423-10729 GCA_964473065.1 uncultured Planctomycetaceae bacterium
GGACAACAGGTGGCTCAGCATCAATTCGATCTTTCACCCCGGGCAGTTGCAACCGCGGTGACGCCGGTGGACGACGAGAGGGCCGGGGAGGTGACTGTCACCACAAACGACGGTCGGCCGCTGGCCGCCTTCATCACGCCCTTGCCGATTCGCAAGGTGGATCCACCCGACCCGGCTTCGTTTGTTGAGAAACCGGACGAGGAACTCAGTGTCGAGGAAAACTACCTAAGAGGCCGAAAGCATGATCGGGCAACCGACCGCCCCTTGGCACGGCAATACTACGAAGCGGCCTTGGCGGCCGATCCGGGACACGTGGCGGCCTTGCGGGCGTCGGCCGTGTTGGATATCGAGGCCGGTGAGTATCAAAAGGCGGCCGAACTACTGCGACGGGCCATCGAGCGCGACGCCGACGACGGACTGGCGTGGTACTTTCTCGGCGTTTGCCGTTTGCAAACCAGAGATTTCGCCGAGGCCTTGCGCGCCGCCGCCAAGACCAGCCGATGCCTGGGAACCGAATCGCTGGGCTACGATCTGGCCGGTCGGGCTCACATCAACGCCGGCGAACCGACCAAGGCGGTCGAGGCCTTTGGCAAGGCCGTTCGCCGCGGTCCGAACGACGACCGGGCAAAAGATCACCTGATGATGGCCCTATATGCACTCGGGGATCGCGGGGCGGCCGAACGTTGGGCCAGGCGCCGCATCGACCAAAACCCCACCGCCCTAGTTCCCCGAGCCGTGCTGGCCTTGAAAAACCAAGAAGCGATGACGCAGTTCGCCAACGACGTCCGCCAGTTCGTCGGGGAAGACGATTTTCAGTTGCAGGAGACGGCCCTCGTCTTTGCCGAACTAGGGCTCGCCAAAGAGGCGGCCGAGTTGCTCACCGCCGTATGCGTCGAGCCGGTCGACCCGTCGCAACGCGATCCCATTTCGCTCTACTATGCGGCCTACTACTTTGATCTCGCCGGCGATCGGCTGCAGGCCCGAGCGTTTATCGAGCAAGCCGGCGAGTGCTCGCGTGACTTCGTGTTCGCCTCGCGGGCGGAAGTCATTCCGGCCTTGCGGTTTGCACTGAAAATCAATCGCGACGACGGCTATGCACATTTTCAATTGGGCAATGTGCTGGCCAACCTGGGTCGAATCGAAGAGGCGGTCGTCCATTGGCGCAATGCTACCTGGGTGAACCTGCCGCAAAGCGTGCTGCTGCGAAACCTGGGATTGGTCCATCGGACCAGGCTCGACGATCCGGCCAAGGCCGAGCAGTACTACCGCGAGGCGATCGAACTTCGCAGAGACGATCAAACGCTCTATCGCGATCTGGCCGACTTGCTGATCGCCAATGATCGCCGCTCGGAGGCCATTGGGCTCTTGGAAGCGATGCCCAGCGAAGGCATCCGCCGGGCCGATGTGATTCTCCTGTTGGCCGAGGCCTATCTCGACGATGGGCAGTATGACAAGACCCTCGAACTGCTCCGGTCGACGCCCTATTTCGTCAATTGGGAAGGCGAGACGATCACCTGGGACCTGTTTCACGAGGCCCATGTCGGTCGCGGTCGAGAGCGTCTCGAAGCGGGCGATCCGCAGGCTGCGATCAAAGAATTCGAGGCCGCCTTGACCTATCCGGACAATTTGGGCGTGGGCCGATCGCACGCACCGGAAGAGGCCTATGCCCAATACTACCAAGGCCAAGCCCTGCAATCCCTAGGCCGTGACGACGAAGCCCGCGCGGCCTACCAAAGCGGCGTCGCCGGTTCGGAAGACTCAAAGAACGATTTGCACAGCGAGTATCGAGCCAAGTGTGCCGAGGCCTTGGAAAGTATGCCGTAGCAATCGCGTAAACACCACAGCACATTTGATTCATGGAATCAGATCGCCATGACAGGGTCACGACTTTGCCGTCGAAGCCGGGTGGCGTGCCGGACAAGCATCACGCGGCACGGATCGAATGCAGGCAACGTCAGTGTCCTACTTTGCTTCCTTGGCATAACCCGCGAACACCTCGGCAATTCGTGCCGCCTGCGATTCGACGTCCGGGGGCGAATCGACCTGATGCAGCAGGATGCGATAACGTAAGGTCATTGTCTGCCCGGACTTCAGTGTGTGCGACCCGTCTACCTGGTCGGTTCCTTGGAAATCGTGCAGCCCGAACGGGTTGGCGGCAAACAGACCGTAGGTCCGTACATGCCAGTAGGTGGGAAAACGAAAGCTGCTGGGATGATTGAGGATGGCGATGCCGACGGTCTTTCCGTCGACCTCTCCGGTGTAGTCGACCCAGGCGGCCGGCTTCCCCCACGCCTCTTGATCCGTCTCGCCTCGGCTGTTGAGGATTCGCCCCGCGGGCTGCGAGGTGACCTTCATGCTGCCCGCCACGCGAACGCCGAGCGTGCCTTCTTTGGTATCGCCAAAACGGACCGGCCCGTCGCTGGCCGTGACGGTCACGTCGAAGTCGATCCACCGATCCTGCCCGTCGGCGCCGAAGCCGAGCCTGCGCCGATCTTCGCAGACTCGCTTGCCGTCCGGCGCGAGCCAGTCGTTCGTGGTAACAACGACCGCTTCGCTGCCGGAGGTGATTTCGACGAACTCGCGATGCCGGATCGTCTCCTTGTGCCAGAAACTCAACCCGTTGACGTCGCCGTGCGTGAACCATAGCGAACGATGGTGCGGGTGGTCCTTCTTCTCACCGGGCGCTTCGCCCATCGGATGCGCTCGGGTGACCGGTTGTTCGTTGGGACCGATGATCGGCCAGACGATTGGCGTGCCATTGAAGTCGGGCAAATATCGGGCGAACAGTCGGCCGTCGATTTCGATCGTTACGCCGTCGTCACCGCGTCGGGCCGTCACTTCGGCGGCGCAGGGCAGGCCGGCGATCACGGTGATCGCCAAAACGAGCGCCATGCGAAAAAGTCGGTGGATCATTGGGGCCCCTTTCGTCAAGTTTCTCTCGTGCTGCTCGAGTCCGAAATCGATCCAAACTCGCGATAAGGCGATTATAACACGCTCTACGCTGGGCGTCTATCGCGGAGTGATTCCTTGGGGAGTGGAAAAAGGGGACTCATTTCAAGAGAATCGAAAACCCAGCCTGCTGGAAGTGATGATCGGCCGTAAGGGCGTCGCTTAAGCCCTCCTGCTGCATGATGACGAACGAGATACAGTCGGTTAACGACCAGTCCTTGTCAAGTCGGTTTGCGTAGAGTTTCAGGCCACGATTGAAGAGGTCGCTCGCTGAGGCGAGGATCGTCGATCGAGGGTCACTCTGCAAGCGCCGAACTAAGTCGACGAACAGCGGCCGGTCTCCCGAGCGGGCGAGCCAGTTCCCCAGCTCGGTCAGCACATATTCGGTCGTCACGGATTCACCGTGGAACTCCTTGGCGAACTCCACGGCTTTGGCGTGTGAGATATCGCGGGAATTCAACAGGGCAATGTAGAACGAGGTGTCGACGAACACGCGCTTCATTGCTTCGGGTGTCCGTACAGGTGGTGGTCGACGTTCGTGGAACCGTCCGCCGGTAAGCCTTGGGCCTTGCCGATCACGGGCTGGAGGCTGTCGAAAAGGGTGGTGCGGCGCTCCGTGTCGGCGTCGGGTGCGGCGCTCTTGAGTAGATCGATTTGAACCTCGGCGCCCTCCGGCAAGGTAACCGGCGTGTCGAATACGATTATGCCATTTCTTACGTGGCCACGATAAATCATGTCAACGCTCCGCAGGGTTAGACGCATGGCCCCGCCAAATGGGGGATTGCCGTCGATCACACTCCATTATTCCCTACTTTGACGTCGGCGTCAAATCGCGGGGCCGGTGAAGCTGGTTGGGGCTTTCATGTACTCGTGGCACCGGGGCGCGACCAGCGGTCGCGGCTTTATGGGCTAAATCGCGGGGCCGGTGAAGCTGGTTAGGGCTTTCATGTAGTTGCCGCGTTGGAAGGCGGCCGGGTCGGGGCAGTTCTCGCGGCTCATGCTGCCTTTGAGCTGCTCGACCGAGTCGTACTCCTTGCGCTGCATCCAGTCGCGCAGTCCGTCGAGGATCGTGCCGACGTGGTCCGGGCCGTTGAGGTAAAGCGACGAGGCAACCATGCCCACGTCGGCGCCGGCCAGCAGGGCCTTCAGCAGTCCGTCGCCGTCGTGGATGCCGCTGTCTACCATGGAGTCGCCGGAAGCGCGGACGCAAAATGTCGCCGCCGGGTGTTCGATCAGGTGTTCGTTCAGATCCAGCGCACGCTCGACGTAGTCATCCGCCGGCGAGGGGAACCCCGCCGCCACGGCGCTACCGAACAACGGCACGGGCCTCCCCGCTGGCAGGGATGTAATAGTGCCC
>CAYYOX010000203.1:0-10625 GCA_964473065.1 uncultured Planctomycetaceae bacterium
TACTGCCACGATTCTCAATCCCTGAGGCAAGTCGGCGTCTACGTACAGTACAGGCACCGCAGACGCCCGTTCGCGCCAAGATGGGTTTTGGGACGCCTTGGTGCTTGGAACGCCTCTGCGGGCTGGGAACCGTGCGTCAGGGCGGAGTTATCGGCCATTCTGGGATTGATGTCGCTTCGTCATGTCGAAGAGTGGTCAGATCGGGGCAGCCCACGTACGAATTGTAAAGAATGGCCCTCCGCGCCATTCGCTTTTGAGCAAGCTGAATAGGGGCGACGCACTGCCGTTTCTTACATTATGGGATGCTGGGACAAGGCGTAGATGCCGAAGCACGGCGAAAAGTTCTTGAGCCCCAAAAATCCAGCCTCCCTCAACCGGGTGGAGTGCTTCGCGCAAAAAGGTTCCCGCGACTGTAGTAGCCTACTCGCCGGGGCGGTATACTGGTGGTCCCACCCCGTTTCTATGGCAGCGACCGAAGAGTCAATGCCCGGCACCCAACCCGGCTGGCAACAGTCAAGCGAGGCAGCGTCTTAGCACCTAAATCCGTCGACCCCCGCAAAGGCTGACGTTTCTATTTGGGTGCATTGTCTTGACTCGTGCTGAGTCAAGGTTTCCAGGGTTTTCACAGACGGGGAGTCTGTACGTTCATATTTCCATTCACACCAAGAGGAAAACCATGTTTGCAAAGTTCTTGTTTCAATTTGTTGCCACGTTCGTAGCTGTGGGTCTGTTAGCAACTACGGCACAGGCCGTGGACATCGACACGGTCACGGTTGGCAACCCAGGCAACGCCGGGGAGCTTTCTGGGTCGGCTGCCGGAGACTACGGGCCGGATCGCATCTGCGGAGCGGTGGATTACGTGTATGAGATTGGCAAGTACGAAGTCACCGCCGGGCAGTATACCGAGTTTCTCAATGCCGTGGCGGCTAGTGACCCGTATGGACTGTATAACCCAGAGATGGACGGCGATAGAGAGGGCTGCCAGATCACGCGGAACGGCAGTAGTGGCAATTACACCTACGACTTCAGTGGCCGGCCCGCTGGAACTCCAGCTGACTGGGAAAACCGCCCGGTGAACTACATTTCGTGGGGCGACGCAGCCAGGTTTGCCAACTGGGTGCATAACGGCCAGCCAACCGGCCTTCAAGGCCCAACGACTACCGAGGACGGCTCGTACTATCTCAATGGCGCGGTGAGTCATGCCGCGCTTTCGGCTGTGACGCGCGAACCGGGTGCCACGTGGGTAATCCCCTCAGAGGACGAGTGGTACAAGGCTGCTTATCACAAGAACGATGGCATAACGGGAGACTATTTCGACTATCCGACCAGCAATAACAGCGCGCCGAGCAATAGTTTGGTGGACCCCGACCCGGGCAACAACGTGACGATTTACTTGACAGGCGAGTCCACAATCGGCAGCCCGTACCATCGTACGGAGGTCGGTGCCCACGAGAACTCAGAAAGTCCTTACGGGACGTTCGACCAGGGCGGCAACATCATGGAGTGGAACGAGGCTGTAATCTTAACCCCCATCGAGACCCTGGGGCGTGGCTTGCGGGGGGGCTCGTACGAAGCCTACGGCTGGGGTGGTCTCAGAAACCTACATGCTGCCACACGATACAGAACGCACCCGCATTTTGAGGAGAGGGTCTTCGGCTTTCGGGTCGCATTGGTCCCCGAACCCTCCACCATCATCCTATTGCTGACGGGTGCTCTCGGTCTTCTGCTGTATCGAATTCGTAGAAAGTAGTTTCCAAGTTTTCACAGGCGGAGATTCTTCGTCATTACTTGAAGTGGGAGGTAGTATCATGTTTCGTTTGACAAGTTGTCTGACGGTGTTGGTGGTGTTGGTTGGTGTGGGGCAACTAGAATCCGCCCCGGTCGAGTGGTCCTTCGCCGATGGTGGCAACGGGCATTGTTATGAGTTCGTCGCCCCGCCGGGGGGAATCACTTGGACCAGTGCAAAGACGGCTGCTGAGGGTCGCACGTTCTTGGAAACGCCGGGCCATCTGGCCACGGTCACCAGTCAGGGAGAATGGGATTTCTTGTTCGACAACTTCCCGCATGCGTACAACTGGATCGGCCTGAGCGACACGGCCCAGGAAGGACACTACGAGTGGGTCACCGGCGAGCCGTTCGAGTTTTCCGCATGGAAGCGTAATGAGCCCAACAACGCGGGCGATGAAGACTACATTCACTACGACGGCGGCGGCTGGAACGATTTCCACAACTGGGCCACCGTCTATAGCGCCGAGTATCCACATCACTACATCGTCGAGTATCCGGTCCCCGAACCCTCTACCATCATCCTATTGCTAACGGGTGCCCTGGGCCTTCTCGCCTACGCATGGCGCAGACGCCGAGCGGGGCAGTAGTTGGCAGATCGTGAGGCGACGGTTCCGCTTCCCATTTACACCAGGAGGAAAAGCAATGTTTGCAAAGTTCTTCTTTCGGTCCGTCGCCATGTTGGTAGTCGTGGCGCTGTTGGCAACGGCCAGCAATGCTGCCGAAGCAGTTATTATCACAATAGATTTTGAAGACCTGGCGGTGCCCGTAGGGGGCCAAATCAACCCACCTGAGGGTGTTGCCGTAGTCTCGCAAGGGTTCAATTTCGCACCAGGCCCAGCCAATCTTGCCACTGGCCTTGGTGACATACATATTCATCATGATTCCAATGGTAGGGGCCCGAAGAACGGGACTAATGTTGGCGGGACCCATTCAGATGTAGTTGTGACAAACGCGGGTGGTTCAGCATTTTCGCTTTTCAGCTTCGATTACGCTGGGTGGTCTCAACCTGAGTTAAACATCGTGGTGACGGGTACGTTTCAAGGTGGTGGAACCATTGCAACGACCTTCATCCCAGACGGAGTGAACGATGGTACTGGACCGCTGGCCGACTTTGAGAATTTTAGTCTGGGAACAGACTGGGTTAATCTCCAAGGCGTCACTTTTGAAGATGGCGATAGCTTCGTGCTTGATAACATTACTGTTGGGACAATCCCCGAGCCCTCCACTGTCGTGCTCTTGCTAACGGCCGCGATTGGTTTCCTAGGCATCGTGTGGCGCAGACGCAAGTAATTCCACTCCTAACGAATGAGGTGTATTGTGAAAAGGTTTATTCTAGTTGCGGCGGTTGTGTTGACTCTCGGCCAGGGCGTTTCACGAGCGGCAATCAGCGTCGATATGGTTACCGTCGACAACGCTGGCAACACAGCCGACTCCACCGGTTACGGTGCAGTGGGCTACGAGTATCGCATCGGCAAATATGAAGTCACCGCCGGGCAGTACACCGAGTTCCTCAACGCCGTGGCGGACACGGACACCTACGGGTTGTATGCCTCGGAGATGTGGTCGAGCGACCACGGATGCAAGATCGAACAGAGCGGCTCGTCGGGCAGCTACAGCTACTCGGTGGAGGCCGACTGGGCGGACCGGCCGGTGAACTATGTGTCGTGGGGAGACGCGGCCCGCTTCGCCAATTGGCTACACAACGGCCAGTTGACCGGCGAGCAGGACAACTCGACGACCGAAGACGGGGCGTACTACCTCAATGGCGCGACGAGCAACTCGGAGCTGATGGCCGTCAGCCGCGAGGCAGACTGGAAGTGGGCTATTCCCACGGAAGACGAGTGGTACAAGGCGGCGTACCACAAGAACGATGGCGTAACGGGTAACTACTACCTCTATCCGACCAGCAGCAACGCCGTGCCGAGCAACGAGCTCGACCTGGGTGGCAACAACGCGACGTTCTACAGCTCTGGCTACACGATTGACAACCCATGCTACCGCACCGAGGTCGGCGCTCACGAGAACTCCGATAGCCCTTACGACACATTCGATCCGGGCGGCAATGTGTGGGAGTGGAATGAGGCCACCATCGTCTCGTATCGTGGCTTGCGGGGCGGCTATTTCGACGGCTACGACGGCTACCTACAAGCCTCGTGGCGCGACGAAGGCCACCCGCCGTACGAGGACTACGCTGCCGGGTTCCGAGTCGCAAGCATCCCCGAGCCCTCCACACTGGCGCTGTTGAGCATGGGTGTTTTTGGGCTCTTGGCCTACGCGTGGCGAAAGAACAAGCAAGTGTGACATGGACTGGAGAGGCTTCAGGAAGAATAACAAAACCATTGTGATGATCCATGACACGTGTTTAAGTACAAAGGAGACTGTCTCGTGAAGACCCATCTTGCTATGTGTGCGCTAGTGCTTGCCCTGTTTGGGACGACACCCATGACCGCCCAAGCGATCACTCTAATCGATAGTTGGACAATCGATCTTGAGGGTATCCCGGGCATGGAGGGGTACGGGCAGATCACAGATATTGATGAATTCGAATACCTGGGCATCAGCCACAGTGTGTTGAACGACACGAATGGGAATTTCACGCCGGAGGTGGGGGAGGTCTATGAAGTTGACGGGGTGTTGGTTATGACGAACCTGACAGGCGGAGGTTTCCCGAGACCCCTCACGACCACAGGCAAAGTGCTCAATCTAGACTTTGAAATCACCATGGTTTATCAGGTGTCGGACGAGATACTCTACATTGATTTCACGACTGGAACCACCGAGCTCATACATCTTGGCGCGACTGCGGAGCGGGGCCAATTTCACATCTTCGTCGACACATTGGATGGCACTGGTAATCCCGCGACCAATCCCAACCGGGCCAACACGGAACTCAACCCGGGCAACGGAAGTGGCGGTGGTGGTATGCAAGATGGCGTCCTGGTTGCGTCCTTCGATGTTCAAACCGGCGACGGCGGCATGATTGATGCATTCATGGGCGTGGACGGAGTTTACCCTAACCTTGACGGGTTCGATGACGCCACATTCGATTTTGTTTCGGGATTGAGCGGCGTCCTGTTTGACGAACATGGTAACGACATGACGCTTGGGGAACTCGGAGATCAACTCATCGCAATCAGGGATTTAAGCTACGATTTTGACCCGGACAACAATGACATTGTCGATTCCGGCCCGCCCGCTGGTTGGGCAATCACGGGCTTCGAGAATCAGGGAGGCGGTGGCTCACATCTTGACTTCTATGCACTATTCGATGGTTCCTCCGTATTGGCCTCCAACGTCGTGGTCCCCGAACCCGGCACGCTGACGCTGCTGGGCGCATCCATCCTCTGCCTGCTATTTCACACATGCCGACGCAGAAGGCGGCAGGCTGCTTAACAACACTTGAAAAGGAGCAAACGATGAAACGCTTGATTCTATGCGCGGCTGTTGCGTTGTGTGGTGCGGGGCATACCCAGGCGGATACGGTCATCGAAACGCTTTCGACGTGGCCGGACCAGGGGGTAGGCGACATGTGGGGGCTTGCTGAGAGCCAGCCTGATCGCGAATACCTCGGCTCAACAACGGGGCAGACATTTACGGTGTTGGGCCTGGATACCGTGCTTGACAGCATGACCTTCTTTGTACGCAACCGGCACATGGGAGAAAACACCGGAATCATAGACTTCGTAGACTTCGGAATCTATGTGATGGAGTGGGGCGACAGGAAGGCCACTGGTCCAATCCTTTACGAAAGCGAAATGCTGACGCCAACCATTCGCAACTCGTTGCCGCACGAGTATGAAGAGTTCACGGTACACACTGGTGGCATCGAACTCACTGCGGGGCATCAATACGTTGCCTTCATGTCTACGTGGGAATATCTCGATGGAGAACTCGGTATAGCAAGCATCGCAGGGGCTGGAGATTACAGGGACCTTGCCGACAACCCGTATTACGCCGATGTGTACCCCGGCGGAAACTTTGTGTGGCAGGAATCCGGCGACGACCTTTCCGTATTGACGACTCAAGTATGGGGAGTGCAGCACCCTATGGATCCCGCTGGCGGATGGGACCTCGCATTCAGCATTACCTTAGTTCCCGAGCCGAGTTCCATCATCCTATTACTCACCGCCGCCGTCGGATTTCTCGCATGGCGCAGACGCCGAACCCAACGACAATCGGCGGCGTGACCGCGAAAAACACCCGTGCAGATCGCCGTGGGGCTCTTCCTCGCCAAGAATGCCAAACTGGCAGCCGACATTTAGCCTGTGCTGCGTTTCGTTTGCGCATTGGTGTTTCGGTAGGGCCCGTTTCATGCGTGCCTTAGGAGCGAAGTTCGTATCGGGTGCGTTTGGACGACGGAGACCCAGTGTCGACTACAGTCGACAACAACTACCCAAACAATTGTTTGTTTTTGCTAGTCGCTAATTTGTCGCCCATGGGCGACATTGTGCCACCTGCGGGGGTGCAACGCTGCTCTAAGTAATTGTGAAAAGTTTTCACACTTGTTTGACGCCTCAGCCATGTATATCCTCTCTGCCGACTCCACGCCCGAGAAGGCGACCAAGGTTCGCCTCCGCTTTTCAACGGAGGAAAGCTGGTGTCCGTGAGTGTCTGGAGACTAGTCTTGATGAAATCGATTTTCTTGACATCGTGCCAAATGACCCTCAATGTCATCCATTCTCTAACCGAATCCACTGACGAGCAAATCGTTCCATCGGCTGGTCAAGTACGCTACAGTGTGCTTGAAGATCGAGCGTGGGCACTGGGCCAGACGATCCGTCGTATAGGGCGGGGTGAAGGCTGATCTGGTTCTCGTGAACTTCGACGAGGAACCCGTAGCCGTCGGCGTCACCGATGTCGAATGCCTCGGATGGCAGGCGGGTTCCATCAATACACAGAACCGTCTCCTCTACCAACGGTTCGTGCATCTGGAAGAACAATAACCATCCACGGTCAACGAGTTCCTCCTGGAGGTTCCGTTCCTCGTAGAGCGGCATCGGTGTATCGCCGAAACGCTGCATGACCAATACACTTTGATCTGGATCCAGATCGTCGCCTGTCCGTGATCGAGAGAAATCGCGGTAGGCTTCGATGAAGCCGTCTAGGTCAAACTCAAGTGCCGGTATTGTAATTGTGTCTAGCATTGTTTCATCCCTTGCCCTATCTCGCGAGTTCCTCGCTGAATTTGTCGAAATTGTTGACCACTCTGAAGCCGACGTCGCTGTCGAGGGCCTTGAAGTGTTTGCGTCCACACTTGATCTTTGCATCTTCGGTGGGCCGAAGTGCGTCGGTGAACAGGCTGCCCTTGGTTTCCACGACGAAGTACAGCCGCTGCTGTCCATCCATTTCCACCAAGACTGCCCAGTCGGGGTTGTAGCCGCCTAGCGGCGTGTCGATCTTGAACCAGCTTGGAAGCTTGGCATACACCTTAATGTCGTCACTTTGCTCGAATGATCGGGCAAACTCTTCTTCGACGTCCGAATCATACACGACATAGCCGAAGACCGACTTCTGGCTTTCGATCATGTTCTTGCTGAGATACCCGAACAGTTCGTTCTCCTCGAATAACTCCTGGGCATAGTATTGCTGGTCGCCGATCTTCTCGTACTTGATTCCATCGACGATGAACGTCCGCATCCGACGCTTGATGATCTCCGTGACTTGCTCGATGTACTTCTGCGGGTTGTTCTTGAAGTCTTGCAGGCGGTCGCTACGTTTCATAATCTCGACCAACGAACGTCGGGTGAGGTTCGTCTCGTTCTGCAAGTAACTGACCACGTCGGGAAGCTGGAAATCACGGGCGTCGTAGACGTGCATGCTTTGGGTCGGGTCGGCCATCTCCACGCCGCCACGATTGATCTCGGCTCGGCTCTTGCGATAGACGAATCGGGCTTTGCCCACGACCAGCGTGTTGGCAATCTCCTCGGAACATTTCTCAATCAGCGATTCGCAATCGAAGTCCACGCGGAATGTCGTGCTGTACTTGACGCGGTCCCATAGCTCCTTGAACTCCGGGCTGAGGTAGACGGCCTTGTTCAACTTGACTTGCTGCCGGTCGTCTGCGTTCTTGATATTCAAGCTGCCGGCCACCTTGCGGAGAACGGTGGCGATTTGCGACGCTTGCTCGGCAACTTCCTCGGGCAGGTCAACGGCATCGTTCTTCAAGTCCTGGCGAAGTGAATCTTGGACCTTGCCCTTGCTGTCGATGTAGCCCTTCGCTTTGAGGTGGTCCCACACCTTCTGCGACGTGTCTACTCCCAGATACTCGGTCTTGTGGTCGTCGGTCGGCACGGGAATGTTGGCGAACAGGTGCTTCTCGACCACGCCGAACTTGATTCCGGTTTCCTGCTCGATTTCCTTCTGGAGCTGTCGTGCGAAGTCTTCGTAGGACTCGTTGGCCATGACCGTAAGCCGATTGACCTCGAAGCCATGCACACGCTGGCCGTCTTGGTTGACGGCGATTCTCAATCCGCGACCAATCTCCTGCCGCTTCTTCATCACCGAGGCGGTCTCGTTCAGTGTGCAAATTTGGAAGACGTTCGGATTGTCCCAGCCTTCCTTCAGGGCCGAGTGCGAGAAGATGAACTTCAGCTTCGAGTCGAAGCTCAACAGTCGCTCCTTGTCTCGCATGATGAGGTGATAGGCACTTTCGTCGGCCTGGGTGGTTCCTTCTCCCCGCGAATCCTTGAACCGTTCGTTGCCGGTGGCATCCTTTTTCTTGTCGATGGCGAAGTAGCCGTTGTGAACGCCGTCGGCAGCGGTCTCGATATCCGCACCTTCAAACAGCAGGTTGTACTTCGGTTTGCGGATAGCCCGAGCGTATTCTTTCTCGAACATCAGGGCGTACTTGCCGGGCTGCGGATTGCCGTCGTCGTCATACGCCCGATAGTTGGCCACGCGATCGATGAAGAACAGGCTGAGCACTTTCAATCCCTGGGGACGCAAACGCATCTCTTTGTCGAGGTGCTCCTCAATGGTCTTGCGAATCTGCAACCGCTTGTACTCGTCGTTGTTGACTTCACCGACGGCCTGGTTCAATCGCACGATGTCCGGCTTGCTGGTGAAGTCGATGTATTCGTTGTCCTTCTCGCAGTAGATGTCGTTGACGATATAGCCCTCGTAAACATCCCGGCCGCCGGAGGCCTCCAGCAGGTCGGTTCCTTGGCGGACGGTCTTCTTCTTGCGTTTGACCTCTCCGTTCTTTTGCCGGATGTCCATCTCGATCTGGGCCGTGATGGGGCTCTTTCGGTTGTCCACCTTGAGCAGCTTGATATATGCCCGGTTGTGGCTGTCCTGGACTTCGATTCCCGCGACCTCGATCTGTTTGACCAGCTTTCGCTCGTAGGCGTCGACCGAGTCGAGCTTGTACATCATGTTGTACTTGTCGACGTGGGTGGCCGAGAACCGGAGCGTGCAGAGCGGGTTGAGCGAGGCGATGGCTTCCTTGCTCTTGGTGGTTCTATCAACGCTCTGGGGTTCGTCGATAATGACGATGGGGTTGCTCGCCTGGACAAACTCGATCGGCCGGCTGCCGGTCATCCGGTCGTGCGGGCGGTGGATGATGTTGGCCTTATCCTCCTTAGTCGGGTCGGTGAAGCTCTTTCGGAAGGCGTCGATGTTGATCACCATGATCTGGATGTAGTCGCTCATGGCGAAGTTCCGAACCTGGCCAAGCTTCTGCGAGTCGTAAACGAAGAAGTCGGCCTGGACGTTGTCGTATAGGCCCTTGAAGTGCTCTTCAGTGATCTGTAGCGACTTGTAGACCCCTTCCTTGACGGCAATCGAGGGCACGACGATGATGAACTTCGTGAAGCCGTATTTGCGATGCAACTCGTGGATCGACCGCAGGTAGACGTACGTCTTGCCGGTGCCCGTCTCCATCTCGACGGTGAAGTTCATTCCGTCGAGTTCCTCCGACGGTGCCAGCCCGTTACGTAACTGGACGGCGTTGACGTTCTTGAGAATATCCTCGTCCAGCAGCCGCAAGCGGTTGCCAACCCCAAGGTCGTTCTCGTCAAACTCAAGTTTCATCTGCTCTTCCGCCTTCAACGGTGCCACCGTGAAGTTCGTCCGGCAGAGTTCCTGCCCCTCGAATATGTCGACGATCGAATTGATCGCTTCGTGCTGGAAGTCGAGGTCGGGATTGAATTGGATTTTCATTCGTTTTCATTCCTGTCGATGGCATGAAGAACCTTCAGTTTCAATTCTTCACCATCTTCATCGCCCTGTATGACTGCTGTAATGAATTCACGAAGCAAGTCTTTGTCGATATTCCCGGCTGCTACATGGTAGCTGATGTTCTCCATTTCCCGAATGAAAGGAACTGAGCAATACAGATATCCGTTAAACAACAGCATCTGAGCACAGAGTGTTATGGCAATCCGTTTGTTGCCATCCTGAAAGCAATGAAACTTGCAGGCGGAAAAGAAGAGATGCGTCAACTTGTCTTCAAAGGAAGGATAGTAATCATCGTTCTGGATATGCTGAAGTACACTTTCCAGCTTTCCCAGGTCAAGATGTCCCGGTGCTCCGCCGCCACTGACCTCAACGGTCTTCTGATGGACTTCCACAGCTTGCTCCAGCGTGAGATAGACAATCGTCATTATTCACGCTCCTTGAGCCGCTTCATCACGTCCTTGGCTTCTTCAAGGCGTTCGACAAGCTCCTTGCTCTTTTCGCCCAGGAATCTCTCAAACTCATCCGCGTTGAGCGGGGCGATGTACCCGCTGAGGCGTGCATGAAGTACATCGCGGAAGGCCAAGTCCCGGCTGGCCATCTTATTGCGAGCCTTTTCAATCAGAGGCTTCCAGTGCGGTTGGCTTTCAAAGGCCCCGAAA
>CAYYOX010000204.1:0-10610 GCA_964473065.1 uncultured Planctomycetaceae bacterium
GTCTGGCAAGAAAAGTTATAGGCGTGTGGTTCCGAACACTCGACGGCCGCCGCCAGCAAGCCGCTTAATCGAAGTGCGACTGCCAAAACCGCGCGAGCTGAGTCCGGGTATGTTCCAACGATTGGGAGTTGTCGATAATCGACTCGGTCAGGCTGCGTTTCGAGTCCAACGACTGTTGGGCCGCCTCGCGAGCGAAAAACTCCTCCTCGTTCCATCCTCGAGCCAAGGCGCGGTCGAGGCGCACCTGACGCGGTGCGTCGACGAATATCAAGTAGTCACATATCTTACCCCAACCGGCTTCCAAAAGCAACGGGGCATCCAGCACCGCCACCGCTTTTCCGGCGGCGGCCATGGCCGCGGACCGCTGCTGTAGGAGTCGACCGATCTCGGGATGGGTTAATTGCTCCAGGTACTGTCTCTGACGGGGTCCGTCGGGTGGGTCGGCGAAAACGATCTTTGCCAATCGGGCACGGTCGATCAGACCGTCCGGACGGCGGATTTCGTCGCCCCAACGCTCGCACAGGGCGGCCTCGATCTGTGGCAGTCGCAATACGTCGTGCCCGGCTTGGTCCGCGTCCAAGAGGCCCGCGCCGAGCCGAACCAATTCGGCGGCAATCAGACTCTTTCCGCTGGCGACCCCGCCGACGATGCCGATAATGTGCATTCAGTTGGGGGTTTATTGACGCCGAAGCAAGTTCGGCCTCAATAACTATAGGGTTTGGGGTTGGAAGTCGAATAGTTAGTTCGCGAAGACGAATGACTTCGAGTTGTGTGGCGGGAAGTTTAGATCGAGGTGGCGTCGGCCCAATTCGGGCCGGCTTTAAGGTCAACTTTCAAGGGAACGCTCAGACGATACGCTGAACTCATTTCCTCCTTGACAAGGTCGGCCAATTGGCCCAGTTGATCGGTCGGGACTTCGAAGATCAACTCATCGTGGATTTGCAGCAACATCCTTGCTTGGTGGTTTTCGCGCCGTAGACGACCGTGAATCCGGATCATCGCCAGCTTGATTAGGTCCGCCGCCGAACCCTGGATCACCGTGTTGATGGCGGTCCGTTCGACAAGGTTCCTTTGACGGCCGCCGGCCTGCGTTCGTTGGCTCGGATCACCCACGCCGTGAATCGCCCGACGCCGTCCCAGGATAGTACTAACATAGCCGTTTTTTTGGCATTCGGCCAGTACCCCGTCGAGAAACTCTTCAATTCCAGGGTACCCCTCGAAATAACTATCGATGAACTTGGCCGCCTCGTCGCGCTCGATTCCCAAGCTTTTCGACAGCCCAAACGCACTTTGGCCGTAGATTACGCCGAAATTGACCGCCTTGGCAGCCCTCCGCATCTGGGGGGTAACTTCATCGAGCGGCACGCCATTCACCTGACTGGCTACCCGGGCGTGGATGTCTTCGTCCTGATCGAATGCCCGGCAAAGGTTCTCGTCGCCCGAAAAATGGGCCAGCACCCGCAACTCGATCTGCGAGTAGTCGGCACACAACAGCACTTGGCCTTCTTCGCCGGGAATGAACGCCGAGCGGATTTCTCGGCCCTCGTCGGTCCGGACCGGGATGTTCTGCAAGTTCGGGTCGCTGCTGCTGAGCCGACCGGTGGCCGTGACCACTTGGTTGAACGAGGCGTGGACCCGCCCGGTCTGCGGATGAACCATTTCCGGCAAGGCGTCGACGTAGGTGCTTTTGAGTTTCGTAAACTGCCGATACTCGACGATCTTGGCCGGCAGCGGGTGGACCCGGGCCAATTCCTCCAGGACGCTGGCGTCCGTGCTGGGGCCGGTCTTGGTGCGTTTGATCACCGGCAAGTTCAACTCGTCGAAGAGCAGTTGCTGGAGTTGCTTCGGCGAGGCGATGTTCAATTCGCGCCCGGCCATGTCGTAGATCTGATCCCGCAGCGTCTCGATGCGCCCGGCATAGCGGTCGCTTAGTTGCCGGAGCCGGTCGACATCGAGCCGGATGCCGTTGTATTCCATCTCGACCAGCACGTCGATCAACGGCAGTTCCACGTCGTTGAACAGCTCATCAAGTCCCGCCTCGGCCAGTTTCGGCTCTAAGATAGGCCGAAGCCGCAGCGGCAACAGGGCGTCCTCGCCGGCGTAGTCGGCCACCCGACGGACCGGGACCTCGTCCATCCGTTTCTGGTTCTTGCCCGAGCCGATCAGTTCTTCGATCTTGATCGTCGCATGATGCAAATACCGTTTTGCCAGTTCGTTGAGGTTGTGGTTTCGCTGGCCGGCGTCCAGCAGGTAGTCGGCCACCATGGTGTCGAACGCCACGCCCGCCACGTCGATCCCCTGGGTGCGCAACACGAGCATGTCATACTTCAGGTTCTGCCCGGTCTTTTGTCTATTAGGGTCTTCCAGCAGCGGGCGAAGCGCGTCGAGCGTGGTTTGCGGGTCGAGATGCCGCTCGCCCTGCGGGGCCCGAATCGGCAGATACCAGGCTTCGTTCTCCTCGAATGCGAACGAAAGGCCCACGATCTGGGCAAAACGGGGCCAAAGGTGCGTCGTCTCCAGGTCGAGCGTAAAAGCGGTTTGTCGGCCAAGTTTCTCCAAAAAATCGGCCAAGGCCTCCGGCGTGTCGACGAGTCGATAGTCGGGCTGCACCGCGGGGACCTCGGGCGTCGGCTCGGATTGCAGCGAGTCTAGTTTCTCGGCCAGATTGCGAAACCCGAATCGTTGAAACAGTTCCAAAACGCGCGTGCGGTCGGAACCGTTCAGACGCCCGGCATCCCAGTCGATTTCGACCGGCACGTGGTCATCGAGGCGGACCAGATCGCGGCTCAACTCGGCCTGTGCCCGATAGTTGATCAGGTTCTCCTTCCGCTTCTTGCCCGAGACCTCTTCGGCATGGTCCAGCACGGCGTCGAGCGTATGGTACTTTTCCAACAATTGGGTGGCGAACTTGGGCCCGATCAACGGCACGCCCGGTACGTTGTCGCTCGAATCGCCCACCAGGGCCTGGAAGTCGACGACCTGCTTCGGCGCGATCCCCCAGTCGGCCTTGAGCGACTCGCGATCGTACATCTGGTTCTTGCGAATGTTGTAGAGCTTCACGTGCTCGGTGATCAGTTGACGGCAATCCTTGTCGCTGGTGACCAGGACGCATTGCCCGCCAAGCTCTTCGGTCGTCCGGGCAAGCGTGGCCAGCACATCGTCGGCCTCGAACGACTCGCACGCGACCGCCGGCACGCCCAGGGCGTCGAGCAATTCGCGGATGAAGCCGATCTGGGGGACCAAATCCTCGGGCATCGCCTTGCGATGGATTTTGTACTGGTCGTACATCTCGTGGCGGAACGTTTTGCCCGGCAGGTCGAAGGCACAGAACAGGAAATCCGGCTTCTTGGCCTCCAGCAGATAGAACACGTCGCGGATGAAACCCTGGACGGCCCCGACCGGTTCACCCTGCGGGGAGGTCAAGCCGGGCATCGCGTGGAAAACCTGGTAGATCAGCGAGTGCGAGTCGACCACCCAGACGGACTGTCCGGCGAGACTCTCTGGGGGAGGGCCGGCGGGTTTTCTTTCCACAGGCGTCGGCGGCAGCAGTGGCGGCGGCGGAGGCGTGGATTCAGTTGGCGCCGGGGAAACGGGCTCCTCGGGAGCCTCAAAGCCCGGCAACGAGGTTTGGTGTTGGGATGCTTGGCGGCGTTTGGCCATCGATTACCGGACGTGGTTGAGGGGTGGAAACGTGGTGAAAAGCACAGTTTTGTAACCGAATTGATGGTGCTGTTCAAGCATAGGGGTGAGGCAACTTCGTCGGCCGACCGCGGCGATAGTTCCATAGTGGGGCATGTATGTAGGAGATAGTGTTATATCTTTACATGGCGTTTTGTTGACATGGATGCACCGTCTGGTTAAAATCGACTGTAGGTCTTTGCTGACAAAGACTTACACTTCTTTCCCACTTCGGCGTCGGAACGGGCGAACTGGGGAAAACGACACCTTTCGGAAGATAGAAAATACGAGAAGGGCATCCGGCCTTCCCTTAAGTTTCGCGCGGCGCGTACGCGTTCGGCGAAGCTACACAGGAGCAAATCATGGCACGTGAGAATCAGGGTCTGCAAGTCGCGCTGATCATTTTTGTGATCCTAACGATCGCCTTAGGCGTGGCTACCTTTATGTGCTTTAGCCAATATGAAGAAGCGGCGCAAAGTGCAGAAGACTCTCGGCAGAAAGAGTCGGCGGCCAATTCCACCAACCGTACCTTGGCGGAGGAGTGTACGCAACTGAAAGAGCATATCGGCTTTTCGGCCACCCAAAACGTGGAAGATATTACGGCGCAGTTCACCAAAGACATGCAGGAATACGGAGCGCATTTCCCGGAAGAGGCCCGTTCCTACAGCCCCATACTGGGATATCTGTACAAGTCGATCAAAGATAAGAATGAAGAGTTGGAAGGACTGAAAACCGAACTGCAGGACTTGAAGGATCTGTTCGAGGTCCGCGAGGCAAGTAAAGATCAACAGATTCACGACTTCGAATTGGCGGCCGAGAAGGCTCAGCAAGACAAGGTGGCCGAGGTTGCCCGTGCGGTGGAACATCGGACTCGAATCGAAAAATCGCAGGTCCAGGCGACCAAGACATCGGAAGAGACAGAACAAAGACTGGCCGCGGAGTTGGATAGCAGAGACCAGAAAATCGACGAACAAGCTGGTGACTTGCACAGTCTCAAGGGACTCGTCGAGAAAACAAGGAGCGAACTGGATGCTCTGACGAACCCCATGTTCGAAACGGCCGACGGGCAGATCAGCCAAGTCAGTCAACGTACCGGGACGGTTTGGATCAACCTGGGCCGTGCCGATTCCTTGAAGCGGCAGGTCAACTTCAGCGTCTATCCGGCCGATACGACCAATCTCAGTGGGGGTGGAAAGAAAGGTTCGATCGAAGTGGTCCAGATCTTGGGGGATCATTCGGCCCAAGCCCGCATCATCGAGGACGAGATCTCCAACCCCGTCTTGCCCGGCGATAAGATCTACACGCCCGTCTGGACGGCCGGACGACCGAATCGGTTTGCCTTGGCCGGTTTCATGGATCTTGACGAGGACGGCAAGAACGATCAGCAGACGGTCCGCGAGTTGATCGAGCTGAACGGCGGGATTGTGGATTGCTGGGTCGACGAAGCGAAGGGTCAACTACGCGGTAAGGTGGTGCATAGCACGAATTTCCTCGTGCTGGGTGAAGCGCCCAAGGCCTCGAAGGGTGCGGCCGCCGGCGGCAAAGATGAAAGAGCGACCAAAGCCTATACGCAAATGATGAACGAGGCGGGGAAATTCGCCGTCCGAAAGATCGGCCTCGACGACCTGCTTCAACAGATGGGCTGGAAAAACCAGACGCGGGTGACTCGGTTCGGCCGAGGTTCGAACCCCAACGACTTCCGCCCCAAGGTCCCCGAGGGCGGCCCGAGAGTTTCCGATGGGAACGTCAGCGAACTGTTCAAGCCGAGACGCCCGCCGCGAAGGACGGCTTCCGGACGCGGCGGAGCCTATTAAACGCCGATTCGCGTCCCGGAGGATTCCTCCGCTTCTCCATGACGCCCGCAGGGATAATCCGGCGTCAAGTCTTGTCTGTTGGCGCGTCGGACGATAGGTTCAACAGATTCGCCATGAAGTCGGCCGCCTCCTCTCCGGTGGTGGTTGGGGCCTTGGGAGTGAGGTCGAGCGTGGGGGCAGATTGCGTCGCCGGCATCTTGATGTCTGCCGGTGCGTCTTTCTTCTCGACCGGTTCCGTCTCGGACGGCGGGGGCGGCGGATCGACGAAAAGCATCTCCGCCAGACGGCCGAGTCGCGCGGCATGTAATCGAAACGTAGGCCGGAGTTGCGACGGCTCGAACCGCTCGGGCTCGAGAAACAGCCGCGCCGGCTCGGCTAACCGCGCGGCTCGCGCCACTCGCCATAGCAGCCAACGATCCGACCACCGCAAACCGTGCGCCCGACAAAGACTCCAAAACAGCATCGTGGGGCTGGTGTACGTGGTCTGCTTGTCGTGGATCTTAAATGAGTAGGAGAGGGCCCACAGCACGTGCACAACGGCCGCGGGGACCGTCAGCGCCGAGACGGCGTCTTGCATGTCGAAGCGGCGGGCTCTAAATCCGCTACGAATTCCCTCGGAGCGGGTTTGCAAACCCAAGAGCAGCAGTGGATCGAGCAACTGATACATGGCAGGGTTGGAGTGGTTCGGGGTTGGAGTGGTTCGGGGTTTGAGTGGTTCGGGGTTTGAGTGGTTCGGGGATTAAGTGGTTGAGGGATTATCGCACGAATTGGGAATGTTCGTTCAAACTCTTCAACGCCGCTTCGCGAACCGCGGTGCTGCTGTCTTCGGTCGCCTTCTGCAATGCCTCGTGACTGGCCAGCGTCGTGCAAAGGGCCAACGTGGCGGCGGCTTCGCTGCGCACGATGTGATCTTCGTCCTGAAGCAACGCGATGATCAAATCCTCGAGCGGTTCGGCCAGATCGATCGTTCTGACCACGTCCAGCCCGCGCAGGCGATGGCTTCGTATGGGTGAGAGAAGCTCGCCCTTCAATAGCGGTAGTGTCTCCGGGTCGATCTTCTTGACCAGCATCCCCGTGTTTCTCTGCAGGTCTTCGTCGAGCATCTCGAAGGAGTTGAGGTAACGCTCGAACGAGAAATCGCCGAGACTCTCGCGCACCGCATAACGGACCGTGTCGTGAGGGCTGTCGACCAGATCCACCAGCCGCGCCAGCACGCCGGGGATTCGACGTCGACGCAAGTGGCGGATGATGTTGGCCTGGACGATCGGGTCGACATCGTCCAAGGCTTGCAGCGCCAAGGCGTTGGCTTCGACGCCGTTGAACTTGGCCAATACGGCGGCTGCCTGGCGGCGGCCCTCGGGCTTGCCATATTTCAGCAGTCCTTCGACAACCTTGAAGGCCTGCGGGCGGGGGATTCCGGAGGCCATGGCCAGTTCGACGATTGCGCCCTGCTGTTTGCCGCCAAACCGCCTGAGAAGAGTGAGCATTTCGTCGCCCTCAATGAAGGCAAACGACGAGATTCGTTTCAAGTTCGCCCGAATCGTGGCCGGCGGTTCAAGCCCGATCCTCGCAAGCAACGCCTCGATGAAGATTCGATCGGTCCGCCGTGCAATGGCCGCAAGCAACGCCGGTGGCGGACGCGACTGATCAAGAAAGCTGATCAATAATCTCATGTGGCCTTCGTAAAGGCTCTCGCACAGTAGTTCGGCCGTCTCCCGATAAACCGTATGGTGCGGATTCTGCAGGATCCACGTCATGGCCGAGTTGCCGTGACCGGCTAACAACAGGAACGCGTTGAGAATCTCGCGACGTTGATGCTTCTCAAATCGCTTCACCGACCTTTCCAAGCTTTCAAGTACGTATCGCCGGACCAACTTGGGATCGCGCATGTCCAACGGACTTCGGCGGCCCTCCAGCTCTTCGTACAATTGATTCACGAGATCCGAGAGGGTCTCCGCAAGGAGATCGGGTTGGTCGTTGTCGAGGTCTTCCAACGCGCTGAGCAGCGTAGGTATCAAGTCGTATTCGCGAAACCAAACGGCCGCATTGCAGGCATTCTTAAACAGGTGCGGATCGGTTCCCAGTATCGAATCTCGCAACACCGCGCCGAGTTGCCCGTGCCGGCGACGGAGGATCGCTTTCCACGAGGCCGGCATGGTATCGAGGCGGCGAAGAATCTCTCGGCCCCCGAGGAAGCTGCGTCGGGCCAGCAACGTGGTCAAAACGCCCAATTGAATCGTCTCGCGAGAAGAGTCCAGCGCAGGCAGCAACGCGCGGATCGCCGACTCGTTCCGCGTGTCGGAAAGCACCTCGAATGTGATCGCCAAACCTTCGCTCACGCCGCGCATACCTCCCCTGCCCCGATTGATCGGCCCCTATCTCCCCTTTGTTCGGAATCGACTGTAAATGGTGAGATCTTCAGCGATTCGGCAAGCTTGGTCAAGTTTTCCGAAAGTACGTATTCTACCGATTGTGCCGCACAGATTGTCGATCCGAATTTGCCGCGGCTAGATCAGCGCCCGGTTATACACTAGGCTTGTGGAGTACGGAAAGTTTGCATCCTTGCTCTGATGAGGCGTATCATGGAAAAGCATATCGCGGCCGAAGAGGTTTTCGATCGAGAATTCCTCTCCGTGCGAGCAAAACTGATCGATATCGGGGCCGTCCTGGATCGCATTGCCCGTGCCGAGGGGGCCCGGGCCGAAGGGACCGCCAGCGATGACCCAAGGATGATGCAGATTCGCGAAAGCCTGGTCATCCTCGCCGGCGAATCACCCGATCGGGCCCAGCGCCTGCAGCAGGTCTTCTCGCTCGATTATCAAGACAACTGGCGCGCACAATTCAAACTCTAGGCTTCCACGGGGTGGTCGCTTCAGCGACCACTTCCCCGGACAGCGACCACTGCCCCGGATCAGGAGACAGCAATGTACTTTTTCGACCCCCACATTCACATCGCCTCTCGAACCACCGACGATCTGGCCCGCATGGCGCAGGCCGGGTGTGTGGTCGTCGGCGAGCCGGCCTTCTGGATGGGTTTCGACCGTAGCGGGGTCGATAGCTTCTACGACTACTTTCGCCAACTGACCGAGTGGGAACCGCGCAGGGCGGCCAACTACGGCATCCGACATCACTCGTGGGTCGGCATCAATGCCAAGGAGGCCGAGGATGTCGGATTCTCCCGCGAGGTGATCGCCTTGCTGGGAGAGTTTCTCGACAAACCGAGCGTGCTGGGCGTCGGCGAGATCGGGCTGCATAAAAACACCAAGAACGAAGTGACCACGCTCTTGGAACTGATCGACTTGGGCCTGAAGACCGACGAGCAACTCCTCTTCCACACGCCCCACTTGGAAGACAAGTACAAGGGCACGCGGATGATCCTCGACGTATTGCGCGACGATCGGCGAGTCGATCGCACCCGGGTTTGCGTGGACCACTGCGAGGAACATACGATTCGGCAAGTGCTCGACGAAGGCTATTGGGCCGGTATCACGCTCTATCCGACCACCAAGGCCACGCCCGAGCGGGCCGCCGATATGGTCGAAATCTACGGGCCCGAGCGGATCCTGGTCAACTCGTCGGCCGACTGGGGACCTTCCGATCCGATGGCCGTCGCTCAGTTTATCCTGATCATGCGACGCCGCGGTCATGGCGAGTCGCTCATTCGGCGGATCGTCTACGACAACCCGTTGGCCTTCTTCAACCAGAGCCGCAACTTTCAGTTCACTGTGCCGGAACAATCTTCAGTGTGATCTTCGCGTCGGCCGTTGGCTCCTGCAATTGGATACCCAACCGCGTGGGAATCCGTCGGGCCAGCAGGTCTTCGTGAATCTCCTCGGCCTCGATCGTAAACGCCTTGCCCGAGGTGTCGATCGTGACCTCGACCGCGCCGGTTCCTTCGCCTACCAGCAGTCGGTTCGGTTCGAGTTGCTTCCATGGCGAAAAGGTCACCAAGGCGGTCTCGAACGACTCGGGCTGCTCGGTCGTGAGGTGATCGACGACGGTCAACTGCCCTCGCCCGTCGCGGCGGAACGTGAACGTGCGCGTCAGCGACTTCAGGCCCGTTACGGCATAGCCCGAAGTCAAGTCCAGCGCGAGCGTATCTTCGTTGTCGGTGAATTTGGTCGCGAGCACCTTGGCGGCGGCCGAGCGACCCGTGCGTTGCAACTTGCCGGCGATTCGCGGTACCGGATGACCGAACGAATTGAGCACGCCGCTGACGTAACGCTTCGAGCTGAAGGTTCGCGACGTGTAGACTTCGCCGCCCGGGTCGACCAGCGGCGTCTGATTGCCCAGGACCACCAGCATCGAGCCGAGGTCGTTGTGGTTATGGTGTTCGCCGTTGTGTCCGCCCTTCAAGGCAACGCCCATGCCGGTCGGGTTGCTCGGCCGACAGATCAGGATCCCCGCGTCGGGAAACCAGTCGCGCGGCGGCAGCGGCGTCGAATTATCGGCCGCCGGGATCTTACAGGCCGAGTTGGCGAAGGCGAACAGCCCCAGCGAAAAGAGGGTCGACGAAGGTCCGCCGGCCAGCAGCAGCCCGCGGTCCTCGGTTTCCTTCAGCCCCCACCCGAACCGACGGCTTAGAAAGGCCATAGTTCGCCTATCGGGTTGCGTCGAGGGCGTGCAGTCGGCCAATGCCGGATAGATGCCCGGCGTGATCTCCATGCGGCGGCCGAACCGGGCAATCTGTTCGATCCGCGGATCCGCGAGCCAGTCGATCTGCCCGTCGGTCGCCTGGTGGATCGTCTCGGCCAGCATCACGAAGTTGCCGAAACCGTAGTTCCAATAAGCCAGGCCCTCGCTGCAATACCCGTCGGGCGTGAAGCCCTTGAGGAAATTCTGGATATACCGCTCGGCGGCCGCGATATGGAACGCCCGGGCTTGGGCGTCGTCGATCATCGCCAAGGCCGCTCCGGCCACGCCGGCCAGACAGACGGCGTTCCAGTTGTTCGTGGTCCGGAGCCACCACATCCGCGGCTTACCCGTGCGAACCATGCCCTGAAACGGTCCGAACGTGCGGCGGCTGAGTTCATTGCGAATCAGTTGCCGCGTTTCGCCGCCGAGTTTATCGCCCAGCCAGTAGTGGACCGTCGCCAGGTTCCACGAGACTCGCGCCAC